>DAOVWV010000135.1 GCA_030636485.1 Methyloprofundus sp. | reverse complement strand
GGCGCATCCTTTGGCTATAATAATTTAGTTTCTGATATGCGTGGTCTTGCTGAAATGCGCAGTACTGATTGCCCTGTTGTTTATGATGCGACGCATTCAGTGCAATTACCTGGCGGACAAGGTACGCACTCGGGTGGGCAGCGTCAGCATGTACCTGTATTGGCGAGAGCTGCGGTTGCTGCAGGTATTTCAGGGCTGTTTATGGAAACCCATCCGAATCCTGATGAAGCATTAAGCGATGGACCGAACTCATGGCCATTGCATCGTATGAAAGAATTATTAGAGACCCTAATAACAATAGATCAAGCTGTTAAAGCGAATGCTTTAATAGAAAACACCTTATAACACATAATAGAGATTATAAAATAATGGCGAAAATAGCTGATATAAAAGCAAGAGAAATTTTAGATTCACGTGGTAACCCGACGGTTGAAGTGGATGTTATCTTAGAGTCAGGAAAAGTAGGTAGCGCGATGGTGCCATCTGGTGCCTCAACGGGTGAGCGTGAAGCGATTGAGTTACGTGATGGTGATAAATCACGTTACCTGGGTAAAGGTGTTTTACAAGCGGTTGGTTTTGTAAATACTGAAATTCGTGCGGCTGTTATCGGTATGGATGCAGCAGATCAAAAAGCAATTGATCAGGCAATGATGGATCTAGATGGAACGGCTAACAAAGGTCGTTTAGGTGCTAATGCAATTTTGGGTGTTTCTTTAGCAGCAGCGCATGCGTCTGCGGCAGAAGCGGGCGTACCTTTATACCGTTACCTGAATACTAGCGGTAAATTTGTCATGCCTGTACCGATGATGAATATCATCAATGGTGGATCACATGCAGATAATAGTGTTGATTTACAAGAATTTATGATTCTTCCTGTGGGTGCGCCGACTTTCCGCGAAGCGATTCGTTACGGTGCTGAAGTATTCCATAATTTAGCAAAAGTTTTAAAAGCAAAAGGTTTGGCAACAACTGTGGGTGATGAAGGGGGCTTTGCACCTAACCTATCTTCTAACGAAGAAGCGATTGAAGTTATTTTAGAAGCCATTGTTAATGCGGGTTATAAGCCTGGTGTTGATATTTTCTTAGGCATGGATGCAGCGGCTTCTGAATTCTATAAAGATGGCAACTATGAGTTAACATCAGAAGGTAAAACATTATCTGCTACTGAAATGACTGACTTATTTGCTGATTGGGTTTCAAAATACCCCATTATTTCTATTGAAGATGGCTTATACGAAAATGACTGGACAGGCTGGAAAGAGCAGACAGATCGTTTAGGTGATAAAATTCAATTAGTGGGTGATGATTTGTTTGTCACAGATCCTGCAACATTAAAAGACGGCATTGAAAAGGGTGTTGCTAACTCTATTTTAATTAAAGTTAACCAGATCGGTACTTTGACTGAAACTTTAGAGGCAATTAACACGGCTCATGCTGCGGGTTATACTGCGGTTGTTTCGCATCGTTCAGGTGAGACGGAAGATACGACAATTGCAGACTTATGTGTTGCAACAGGTACTGGGCAAATTAAAACAGGTTCATTGAGCCGTTCTGACCGTGTTGCTAAATATAACCGTTTGATGAAAATTGAAGAAGAGCTGGGTGAACTTGCAAGCTATGCAGGGCGCAGTGCTTTCAAAAAGTTATCGTAAGGTTCAGAAAAGTTCGATAAAAACATCACGAAGTTTGCGTGAGTAGCGTGAGCTTTGTGGTGAAGTATTCATTGAATGGGTGTTATTATGCCTGTTTATTATACTTCGTACGGTGACGGTGCGAAGTATAGGTGATTGCCGGAAAAGAATATACCAGGTCGCGCAGGATTTTTGTTCGGCTTCAAGGTGGTGTATTCTTTGACAGGCATCATCTGAGTACTAAAATTCAATTAACTTAGGGGAAATCTAATGATTATTGATGAATTTTGGGAGATTATCGAAAAAGGAAAGGCATCGAATGAGCCCGTGAGTGCCATTCGCAAAGTATTGAAGCAACTTTCACCGACCGAAATAGTCTCTTTTCAGGAGTATTTTGATAAACTGTATCAACGAGCTTGCCTGTGGAAGTTGTGGGGAGCGGCTTATATAATTGGCAGTGGGTGTTCAGGTGATGGTTTTATCGATTTTAGATATGGACTAATATCTAAAGGAAAAAAGATTTACGAAAGCGCTATTAAAGATCCAGATTCTTTGGCTGATTTTAGTGAGCGTACTGAAATTCAGAATGAATCCTTTGCTTATATTGCTCAGGATTTATATGAAGAGATGACTGGAAGTGTGATTCCTAGGATTAAGTTTAATGGACTTGGTGGGCCATTGGGCCTTGAGTGGGATTTTGATGATGTGGAATTAACTAAAAAATATCTTCCGAAGTTAGCCAACCAGTATTTATAAATACGGAAGAGTCTCAGAATTTCGTGGAATTAAGATGGTTTTATCCCTTAAGAGCGGGTATTATTGAATTTTCGCTCCTTAGTGAGTTTATGCAGGGAAGACTTTGGTAAAATACATTTTTATCGCTTTATTGTTTCTCGGTGGCTTATATTTATATAATGACTACTCGGAAATAATGGAACTGAAAGAGGCTCATAAAGAGTGGGTAGTGATAACAGGCGTTGAGGAAAAATTAATCAACCTGCCTAGAGTGAGTGGCAGTTATCTCAATTGGCGGGTAACTGTTAGATTAAAGAATGGACGTTCTCATACTTTAACTATGGCTCATAGCCCCATTCCGGCAGTGGGTGCTTGTTTACCTGTTATTGTTGGGCAGTATGCGACAGGTGGAACCATTGCAATTCTGGATGGTGAGCAGTGGCGCTTTGATATATCAGGTGGGGATTGTGTGTAGTGGCAAGGGGCGTAGGTGACATATTAAAATTCTTATTGCTTTTATTTTTATATTGATTTCATTATTGCAATATCGTTTATGGTATGGGGATGGAAGTATTCAGCAAAACCGAGACTATCAGCAGCAACTTGAGTCTTTACAGCAACAGCTGAACAATAAACGGCAGCGTAATAAATTGCTTGAAGCAGAGGTTTTGGATCTGCGTAAAGGAAAAGAAGCCATAGAGGAAATTGCGCGCCATGACTTGGGCTTGATTAAAAAAGAAGAGACTTTTTTTCAAGTTATTGAGCCGTCTTTATAAATACAGGTATTATTCCTACATTCTGGCATGATAGTTATTTCAGATAGCCTCCTTCCAAAAAACAAACCTACGATGACTAAAAATAATAAATACTGGGGGATAGTCCCAGCAGCAGGTGTGGGCAAGCGTATGCAAGCAGATCGCCCTAAACAATACCTGGCATTAAATGGCACAACGGTGATAGAGCAAACTTTAACGCGTTTATTGCAAGTTAAACAATTATCAGCTGTCGTCGTTGCCATCTCTAAAGAAGACCCTTACTGGCCTAATCTGGACATATCCAGAAATTCACGTATTCTCACCGCAGCGGGAGGGAAAGAACGAGCTGATTCTGTGTTATCCGCTTTAGACTCAATTGCTGACAAGGCAGATAAGGATGACTGGGTTCTGGTGCATGATGCGGCGCGTCCCTGTATTACGCAAAGTGATGTTGAATTATTGATCAATGATTTAACTGAGCATGAGGTGGGGGGGATATTGGCTTTGGCTTCACATGATACTTTAAAGGCTGTAAATGAAAATTTAGCGATAACGGATACGGTCGATAGAAGTAAGATTTGGCGTGCGTTAACGCCACAAATGTTTCGCTATCAAGCCTTAAAAAATGCCTTGCAAGAAGCGGCAGACAAAGGCTGGGTGATGACGGATGATGCCAGTGCGATGGAATTGCAAGGTAAACAGCCTAAGATTATTGCGGGTCGGTCTGATAATTTAAAAATTACCCGCCCTGAGGATTTGGCTTTAGCACAATTTTATTTGGAGCAACAATAATGATACGAGTTGGACAAGGTTATGATGTACACCGTTTTGTCGATCAAGGCGATGTGATTTTAGGCGGTGTAAAGATAGATTATGAGCAAGGCCTGGAAGCGCACTCAGATGGTGATGTGGTATTGCATGCCTTATGTGATGCATTACTAGGTGCAGCGGCTCTGGGTGATATAGGCAAGCATTTTCCTGATACTGACCCTGAATTCAAAGGTGCTGATAGTCGTGTTTTGTTGCGTCATGTCTATAGTATCGTGCAGGAAAAAGGCTATAATCTGGGTAATGCTGATATTACTATTATCGCTCAGGCACCTAAAATGGCACCTCATATCGTCGCGATGTGTGAAAATATTGCGGCAGATTTATGCGTTGATGTGGATAGTATTAATGTCAAGGCAACCACTACTGAAAAGCTAGGCTTTGAAGGGCGAAAAGAAGGGATTGCCGTGCAAGCGGTTGTGCTTATTTCTAAATAGAAGGTAGGGGCTTTTACGCCCCAAAATTTCAGGCAAGGGTGCATGGAGTGCGCTTTATGCTTATTTCACTTGTCATTTTTTATCAAACCCACCCCATCCCTTGAATTCTTATACAGCATTACCTGATTGGAGCTACGCCTATGGCGGTGCTCAAAGTCAGGGACTTATCCGCCAAGCCCCCGATGATTTTATCGTCAATGAAATTCAATCTTTTGAGTTGTCAGGTACTGGAGAGCATGCTTTTTTACTGATAGAAAAATGCTCGGAAAATACTGATTATGTTGCCAGGTTGCTTGCTCGCTTTGCGGGTGTCAGGCAGCGTGATGTTAGCTATGCGGGTCTAAAGGATCGCCATGCACGCACCACGCAATGGTTTAGTGTCTGGTTGCCAGGTAAGCCTGACCCTGATTGGCAGGGGCTAAACTCGGAAACCATTAAGGTATTACAGGCCACAAGGCACAGTAAAAAATTAAAACGTGGCTCATTGGCAGGCAACCAGTTTATTTTGCGCGTCCGTGACTGGTCGGGTGATAAGTCACTTTTAGAGCAGCAATTGCAAACCATCAAGTTACAAGGCGTACCCAATTATTTTGGTGAGCAGCGTTTTGGGCGTGAAGGGGGTAATATAGCTAAGGCGCTTGCTTTATTTGCTGGTGAAAAAGTATCACGTAATCAGCGTAGTCTGTATTTATCGGCAGCACGCTCTTATTTATTTAACCATATACTCAGTGTAAGGGTTGCGAATAATAGCTGGAATAAAGCCTTGCCCGGTGATGTATTGATGTTTGATGATTCTCATGGCTTCTTTCAAGCTGAAACGCTGGATGAGTCTATTTTACAACGAGTGGCGCAATTGGATTTACACCCGACTGGGAGTCTATGGGGTAAAGGTGAGGGGCAGGTGTCCGCAGCAGTCGCTGTACTGGAAAAGCAAGTGATTGCTGAATATAGTGATTTAGCGCAAGGCCTATGTGCCTTTGGTATGGAGCAGGATCGCAGAGCATTGCGCAGTCATATACAGGCATTGCAATGGCAATTTGTTGATGCAAATTGCCTGGAATTAAGTTTTACCTTGAATGCAGGAAGTTATGCAACTGCATTATTAAGGGAAATTGTTCGGGTCGCATGATCGCGATT
>DAOVWV010000382.1 GCA_030636485.1 Methyloprofundus sp. | reverse complement strand
GGCAGCTGCTGCACTTTCCAAAGCAGAGACAATAATGGCTTCACGGGTAACTGCGGGCAATTCTTCGGGTTCTGCTTTTGCTCTATTTTCATCAAGTAGGCGTGTCAACACTGATTGGTCTAAGCTTCCTCCGTTGACACCTATGCGGACGGGCTTATCATATTTGACAGCGCATTCAATCATTTGTTGAAATTGAATGTCTTTTTTAGCACCTTTACCAACATTCCCTGGGTTTATTCTAAATTTCCCTAATGCCTGGGCGCAATCTGGGTATTTCTCTAATAATTTATGACCATTAAAATGGAAATCCCCTACCAGTGGAACAGAAAAGCCATTGGCATCAAGTTGTTTGCGGATCTCAGGCACGGCTTGAGCCGCTTCTTCGTTATTGACGGTAATACGTACCAGCTCTGAGCCGGCATTGGCAAGCTCCATTACTTGTTTTACAGTTGCGGCCACATTTGCTGTATCTGTATTAGTCATAGATTGAACGACAATCGGGGCACTGCCGCCTACTTTTACATTTCCAATAGTAACTTGCTGGGTATTTTTTCTTGGGCTAATTGACATAGTATGTGGTGTTTTATCTGAATTACAATTACACTAAAGTATATAGGAAGCATGATAAAAAAAATAGCTTACTCTTTTAAGGGAGGCGGAGTTTTGTTTTTTGATGCTTGCGTTGTGCTGAAGATTATTTAAATAATAGATTGCAGTAGGTTTTTTTAAGTTTATGAGAATAAATTATTTTTCGGATATACATCTGGAATTTGGCCCCTGTGCAGTACCGGATACAAATGCTGATATTGTGATTGCGGCAGGTGATATTGGTGTTTATGATCAAGGAATAGCATGGTTGAAAGACATTGATAAACCAGTGCTCTATATTGCAGGGAATCATGAGTTTTACAATTTTGAATATCATAATACCTTGCGGATGCTAAGAAAGCAGTGTGCGAATACTAATGTTTATTTTCTGGAAAATAATAGTCTTAGGTTTAAGGGGGTTAGGTTTTTAGGCTGCTCATTGTGGAGTGATCTATTTGTTAATGGGCCTGATTTGGCGACTGTTTTTGCCTGGGGTTTGAATGATTTTAGAAAAATACGCTATGCAGATGAATTGTTTTCGCCGGAGCATTTTTCGGGATTGTTTCATTATTCTCTTGCCTGGTTAGAAAGGGAGCTGGCTAAACCTTTTGATGGTAAAACCGTGGTGATTACGCATCATGCTCCAACATTGCTGAGTTGGTATGGCCCCTCAGACTCAGTCAAAATACTAGCCTATTGCAATAATTTACAGTCGTTGTTAAAAAAATATGATATTGAGCTCTGGTTTCACGGACATACACATAGTATTAGTAACTATCAGGTGGCGGGTACGCGCATATTATCTAATGCGCGTGGTTATCATGGGCGCAAAGAAGTGGCGAAATTTGACCTAAATAAAACAGTTGCCATTTAAAATTAAAGTATAAAAGACATTGATATGAGTAAAATATTTAACTGGCCGGTGCGTGTTTATTATGAAGACACAGATGCGGGAGGCGTGGTGTTTTATGCCAATTATTTAAAGTTTTATGAGCGCGCACGTACAGAAATGTTACGTGATATGGGCTTTGAGCAGGATGAATTAATTAACCGGGAGTCGGTGATATTTGTGGTTCGTTCAGTACAGGTTGATTATCTTAAGCCTGCTAAATTTAACAATATGCTGGATGTGACGGCACAATTAAGTTTAGTGAAAAGTGCCAGTTTAACGTTTGAACAAACGATACTGTGTGGCAGTGAGTTATTGAGTAAAGCTGTGATTCGTATCGCCTGTTTAGATGCCACAACGATGCGCCCAAAATTAATTCCAGAGACACTTAAACAAGCCTTGAGCGATGACTAACGACTTATCAATTTTTTATTTAATTACTCAGGCCAGTTTGGTTGTGCAGCTGGTCATGCTTATTTTATTAGCGGCTTCAGTGCTTTCCTGGACTTTTATTCTGGCTAAGCGTAAAGAGTTGCGGGCAACGATAAAGCTTGCCGACCAATTTGAAAGTGAGTTTTGGTCAGGGGGGAATTTAGGTGCTTTATATAAACAGATTACTGATGATGACAGACCGGCCGAAGGCATAGAAAAAATATTTATAGCCGGTTATAAAGAGTTTTCACGCTTGCATTCTGTGCAAGGGATGCCAGCCATTGAAAAAATAGCCAATGCACAGCGGGTTATGCAGATAGAACTGGCACGGGAAATGGATAGACTGGATGAAAGTCTGCCTTTTTTAGCAACGGTAGGATCCACCAGTCCTTATGTCGGTTTATTTGGAACTGTCTGGGGAATCATGAACTCTTTTCGTTCTTTATCATCGGTAAAACAGGCAACCTTGGCACAAGTTGCGCCTGGGATTGCTGAAGCACTGGTAGCAACCGCTATAGGTTTGTTTGCAGCGATTCCCGCCGTTGTCGCTTATAACCACTTTACAAGTAGAGTTGATCAACTATCTGGACGATACGAGTTATTTATTGATGAGTTTGTGGTATTGCTACAGCGTCAGGCGTATGCATAATGGCCAGGCGCACTAAGCGAAGAAAGCCAATGGCAGAGATTAATGTCGTGCCTTATATTGACGTGACATTGGTATTGTTGATTATTTTTATGATCACTGCGCCCTTAATTCAGTCAGGCGTTGAAGTGGATTTGCCCCAGGCAGAGGCTAAGTCAGTC
>DAOVWV010000231.1 GCA_030636485.1 Methyloprofundus sp. | reverse complement strand
GATAATCCGATTGAAGGCATGACGATTGCACAAGTTGATGCCATTATGTCTTCCACGCGTAAATGTGGTTATGCAACGGATATTGCAAACTGGGGTGATGCTGGGTTAACGGGGGTCTGGGCGAACAAAAGCATTCAGTTGTACGGGCGTAATTCAGTATCCGGTACTTATGGTTACTTTAAGAAAAAAGCCCTGTGTAAAGGTGACTTCAAAAACAATGTCAATGAACAGCCAGGGTCGGCTTCTGTTGTACAGTCAGTTTCTACATCACTGAACGGTATTGGTTATTCAGGTATAGGCTATAAAACCTCAGGTGTTAAAGCACTTGCTCTGACTAAAAAAACCGGGTCACCTTTTGTTGCGGCAACACCTGAAAATGCATTGGCAGGCACTTATCCGCTAGCGCGTTTTTTATATGTTTATGTGAATAAAAAACCGAATCAGGCCTTAGCACCCTTGGAAAGAGAGTTTATCAAAATGGTGCTTTCTAAAGAAGGTCAGGAAATTGTGATTAAAGATGGCTATATTCCTTTGCCAGCGAAGGTTGTTAATAAAACATTAGCGAATTTAGAATAGCTTGAGTGGCTACACACTTAAAGCGGAACGAGAATTTTTAGGTGAATGCCTGGAAAAGGAATAAAAAGCCGGAATCCATAACTTATGGGTTCTGGCTTTTTTTTGCAGTGCTCTGTCATATTTATGTCATATAAGCACTTTATAATGCCTTGATAGATTTAGAATTGTATCCATATATCGTTAAACTATGACAGCATCCAGACTACAGGTAAGTGAAACTTACCAAAAATGGCGTAAGATAAAAGATCAGCTTGCTCGTTATGGTGTTGTAGCAGGTGGGCTAGGGGTTATTGTTGCCATTGTCTTAATCTTTTTTTATTTGCTGTATGTGGTTTATCCACTGTTTATTGCAGCTGAGTCTCATGCCTTACAACGATATGCAGTGCCTGAACAACAAGCAGGTAACAGCTTATATTTAACAGCTGAAGAGCAAAATGAAGTTGCTGTGCGTTTTACCGACCAAGGCCAGGCTGTTTTTTTTAAAGTGGCCAATGGTGAAGTCATTAATAATACGCCCGTGGGTGTACCTAAGGGCGTTGCCATTAGCAGTTTTGCCATAGGCGTTGCTGCACAAGGGCATGTCGCTTATGGTCTGAGTGACGGCAGTATTATTTTACTTAGGCACAAATACCGCATTAGCTACCCTGATGATAAGCGTTTGATTACCCCTCAGCTAGAATTTCCTTTAGGCGAACAAGCGATACAGCTTGATCCTCAAGGTCAGGCAATTACACATCTTGCCATTAGAGTGGGAGAATCAGAAACCACACTTGTTGCCAGGACGGCAGATAACCGTATTTTACTGACGAATTTTGCGAAAGAAGAATCCCTTTTTGCGGATGATGATAGTTATGAGAAAACGGATGTAGTCCTTGATGTAGATGCGCAGCAGTTGCAATATTTATTACTGGATAAGGAACAGCGTAACGTGTATCTGGCGACGAGTGATGTACGCTTGATTATGTTTGATATTAGTGATAAGCAGAGTCCAAGGTTGATCCAGCATTTGGATATTTTGAATGTGGGAGAAAAGTTGACCAGCCTAGTATTTTTGACCGGCGAACTTTCTCTATTGGCAGGGGATAGTACGGGACTGGTTTCACAATGGAGTGTCGTGCGTAATGAAAGTAATCACTTGTCCTTACAAAAATTACGTGTCTTTAAAGTATCGCAATATCCCGTTGTTGCGATTGATGCCGAACAGCGACGTAAAGGTTTTATTACCATAGATGCTCAGGGGGATATGGGGATTTATCATTCGACAGCTGAAAGAGAGTTACTGACAGCAAAAATGACCACTGCTCAGCCAGAATTATTGACGATAACACCACGGGCAACGGCTTTGTTGTTAGAAGATAATCAGCAGCAGATTCATGTCTGGGGTATTGATAACGAGCACCCTGAAGTCTCGCTAAAATCTATTTGGCAGGAAGTCTGGTATGAGAGCTATCCTCAGCCTGATTATATCTGGCAGTCCTCTTCATCAAGTAATGATTTTGAGCCTAAATACAGTTTAACACCACTGGTTTTTGGTACTTTAAAGGCGGCTTTTTATGCCATGATGGTCGCTGTTCCATTAGCGATTATGGGGGCTATTTATACGGCTTATTTTATGGCACCGGCAATGCGCAAGGTGGTTAAGCCCAGTATTGAGATTATGGAAGCTTTACCGACGGTTATTCTAGGCTTTCTTGCGGGGCTTTGGTTGGCTCCTTTTGTCGAAGAACATTTAATGGCGGTGTTTAGTATTTTAATAATACTGCCTGTGGCGGTATTGCTATTTGCTTTTGCCTGGCAGTTTTTAGCTGAAAAAATACGCCTGGGAGTGCCGGAGGGTTTTGAAATCATTTTGCTCATCCCGGTTATTATTTTAGCCACCTGGTTTGCTTATGCGCTAACGCCTGCATTAGAGATGCTGCTATTTAATGGTAACCTTATCGCTTGGTTTAATACTGAGTTAGGCATCGGCTATGACCAGCGTAACTCGCTGGTCGTCGGGATCGCGATGGGCTTTGCGGTTATTCCTACTATTTTTTCGATTACCGAAGATGCAATTTTCAGTGTGCCCAAACATTTAACTGTGGGTTCTTTGGCTTTGGGAGCAACACCTTGGCAGACCATGACTAAAGTGGTGTTATTAACCGCTAGCCCAGGTATTTTCTCGGCGGTGATGATTGGCTTGGGACGTGCGGTAGGGGAGACCATGATTGTGTTGATGGCAACCGGTAATACGCCGGTTATGGACTTAAGTGTCTTTCAGGGAATGCGGACTTTATCAGCGAATATCGCGGTAGAGATGCCTGAATCAGAAGTGGATAGCACCCATTACCGGGTCTTGTTTCTTGCCGCTTTAGTGCTGTTTTCCTTTACCTTTGTATTTAATACCTTCGCGGAATTAATACGCCAACGCCTACGTGAAAAATACAGCTCGCTATGATAAATAATAATTTAGAATTGGGGTCTTACTATGCTTAGAGACTGGTTTAAATCGGGTTCCCCCTGGGTTTGGTTAAACGCAGCGGCCGTTAGTCTGAGTTTGATTATGGTGTTTGGTTTGTTGTTGCTGATTGCCGTGCGTGGTTTGGGGCATTACTGGCCTGCACAAGTAGCTGCGATTGAATATCAGCAAAAAGGCAATGAGCAAGCGATAAATATTGCCGGTGAAATGGTTGAGCAACAGGTGCTTAAGCCTGAGATTGCCATTGCAGCGGGGTATACTTCTGAACAAATTGCGGCAGGTGTTACTCAGCATTTGATCAAAACAGGGAATAGAGATATTAGCGGACTGGATTTTCGCTGGATACTGGACAAAGACATCAGAAAAACTGCATATCCTGAATACCTAATGGTATTAGAGCGTCGTGAGTGGGGTAATTTTTATGGTTACCTGAATGCCATTAAAGAAAATGGCAAAGTGGTGGTACAGGGCGATAAGGCCTGGGCAGCGCTGGAAGAGCGAATGCAGCGCACGCTGGATATTTTTGCGCAGATTGAAGACATAGAAAAAGATGAAATAGGCACGATTAATTATCAGTTAGAACGTTTACGTCTGAAACAGCGTAAATTAGAATTACAAAATCAGCTGGATGCTGTGGCAAAACAGAATATTACACAGGAAAAAGCAGTCTATGAGCAAGACTATAAAGCCTTGCAAGCTAATTTAGCATCACTTTATCAGAAAATCAGGCGTGATAGTCTGGTGGCCAAAACAGCCAATGGTCAGTCAGTTGAAATTTCTTTGGAGAAGGTGGTACGCTTTTACCAACCGAATGCAATGAATATTGTGCAAAAAACGGGGCACTATTTTAGTAAGGTCTGGGAGTTTTTAAGCACTGACCCGCGTGAAGCAAATACCGAAGGCGGTGTTTTTCCGGCTATTTTTGGCATGGTGATGATGGTGATGATTATGGCGGTTATTGTGACTCCTTTCGGGGTGATTGCCGCTGTGTATATGCGTGAATATGCCAAACAGGGATTAATGACGCGTACTATTCGTATTGCCGTGAATAATCTGGCGGGTGTGCCCT
>DAOVWV010000049.1 GCA_030636485.1 Methyloprofundus sp. | reverse complement strand
TATTATCAATGGTTTTGGTAAAGAAGCAGGACAGGCCTTAGCGACGAGTACACGTATTGCTAAGATTGCTTTTACTGGCTCTACCCCCGTCGGATCACATATTTTAAAGTGTGCAGCGGATAATATTATCCCATCTACAGTTGAATTAGGGGGTAAATCACCTAATGTCTTTTTTGCGGATGTCCTAGACCAGGAAGATGAATTTGTTAGCAAAGCAGTTGAAGGGGCTGTACTTGCCTTTTTTAATCAGGGCGAAGTGTGCTCATGTCCCTCACGCTTATTGATTCAAGAATCTATTTATGATGAATTTATTGCTAAAGTGATTGAGCGTGCAAGTCAGATTAAACGTGGCAACCCGCTTGATACAGAAACGATGGTGGGTGCTCAGGCCTCAAAACAACAATTCGACAAGATTATGGAATATGTTGAAATTGGTAAAAATGAAGGGGCTGAAGTATTAATTGGGGGTAACGTTGAATCCTTAGAAGGTGAATTTGGTACCGGCTATTATATCCAGCCTACGGTGATGAAAGGGCATAATAAAATGCGCATCTTTCAGGAAGAAATTTTTGGCCCTGTGGTCTCCGTGACAACTTTCAAAGATGAAGCGGAAGCACTGGAAATTGCCAATGATACCGAGTTTGGTTTAGGTGCGGGTGTTTGGACACGCGATATGAATCTAGCCTATCGTATGGGGCGTGGTATTCAGGCGGGACGTGTCTGGACAAACTGTTATCATCATTACCCAGCACACGCTGCTTTTGGTGGCTATAAAAAATCAGGTGTCGGACGTGAAACGCATAAAATGATGCTGGATCATTATCAGCAAACCAAGAATATGCTGGTGAGTTATGATATTAACCCACTCGGTTTTTTCTAACTATACTATTTAAGCAAGGCGACTTTAAAAGTCGCCTTTTTTGTTTTTATTTTCGTATATATCATTCATTATTAACTTAAACCGCTACCCAAACCTATGGCTGAACATCAAACCTACGCACACAAAACCTACCCTGTTAAAGCAAATATAGCCAAAAATGCACATATTAATAATGAGCAATATTTAGCCTTATATCAGCAGTCCATTGATCAGCCTGAGGTTTTTTGGGCGGAACAGGCGGAGCAATTTTTAGATTGGCAGCAACCTTGGGATAAGGTGGTGGAATATGATTATCCCAAAGGAGAAATTAGCTGGTTTGCTGGCGGAAAGCTTAATGTCAGTGTCAATTGCATAGATAGACACTTGGCAACACGTGGTGATCAAGTTGCCTTGATTTGGGAGGGAGATGACCCTGCCAATGATAAAAAAATGACCTACACAGAGCTGCATCAAGAAGTCTGTCAATTTGCCAATGTTTTAAAGGCGCAAGGCATTCAAAAAGGCGACCGGGTCTGTATTTATCTGCCTATGCTGATTGAAGCGGCGGCGGTTATATTAGCCTGTACGCGTATAGGTGCGGTGCATTCGATTGTCTTTGGCGGTTTTTCAGCCGAAGCTTTAAAAGACCGGATTAATGATTCTGATTGTAAACTGGTTATCTGTGCGGATGAAGGCTTTCGGGGTGGCAAGATCATTCCTATTAAAGCTGCGGTTGATAAGGCGGTTGTATCATGCCCTTGTGTGGAAAGTGTGGTGGTGATTAAAAATACTGGTAATGCCGTTGCATGGGAAGATGGGCGTGATGTCTGGTATCACCAGCAAATGGCAGAGGCGGCAACAGAATGTGAGCCTGAATGGATGGATGCAGAAGATCCACTGTTTATCCTGTATACCTCAGGCTCTACCGGACAACCTAAAGGGTTGTTGCATACCACGGGGGGCTATTTGCTGTATGCGGCGATCACGCATAAATATATTTTTGACTACCAGGAGGGGGAAATCTACTGGTGTACCGCTGATATAGGCTGGATTACAGGGCATACCTATATGATTTATGGTCCCTTGTGCAATGGAGCCACAACGTTACTATTCGAAGGTGTACCCACTTATCCAGATGCAGGGCGTTTCTGGCAGGTTATTGATAAGCATCAGGTGAATATTTTTTATACTGCACCCACTGCACTGCGCGCCCTAATGGCTGTTGGTGATGACTATGTGCATAAAACCGACCGTAGTAGTTTGCGTGTATTAGGGTCGGTAGGCGAGCCGATAAATCCTGAGGCGTGGGAATGGTATTATGAGCTTGTGGGTCAGGAAAACTGCCCGATTGTTGATACCTGGTGGCAAACAGAAACCGGCGGGATTTTGATTACCCCATTACCGGGTGCCACTGAATTAATACCCAGTTCGGCAACCCGGCCTTTCTTTGGTGTGAAGCCCGCTATTCTAAGTAATGAAGGGCAGGTGATAGAGGATGATAGTGAAGGTGTATTAGTGATGGAGCGTCCGTGGCCAGGACAGGCAAGAACCATTTACGGTGACCATCAGCGTTTTATTGATACCTATTTTAAAAGCTATCCAGGTTATTATTTTAGCGGCGATGGTGCACGGCGTGACAATCGTGGCTATTACTGGATTACCGGGCGTGTCGATGATGTGATTAATGTCTCAGGACACCGTATGGGAACCGCCGAAGTAGAAAGTGCTTTGGATGAGCATGATCTGGTTGCTGAATCAGCCGTGGTAGGGTACCCGCATGATATTAAGGGGCAGGGGATTTATGCTTATGTCACATTGCATGTCGGTACAGAAGGAACTGAAGAGATACGCCAGGCGTTAGTTAAATTAGTGCGCTCTAGCATTGGCCCGATTGCCACGCCTGATATTATTCAATGGTCTGCACAATTACCTAAAACACGTTCGGGAAAAATTATGCGTAGGATTTTACGTAAAATAGCCGCGAATGAAATTGATAGTCTAGGTGATACGTCAACTCTGGCTGATCCTGATGTGGTGCAAAGTATTATTGATAACCGACTTAACCGATAAGCTAGATTGTTTTAACGAACGACGGGGGAGTATATTCGTTTCCCCGTCTCCCATCACTGCTGTTATGTGCCTCAGCACTAGAGAGAACGTAGAGGATCACGTAGAATGAAAAAATATAAAGTCTTTTTAATTGTATAGCGCACATATTTAATATACTATATTAAGATCTTATATATCAGTGATCTACCACTTTATTATAAAGAAATGTCTAATATTATGCTGGTTAAATTAATGCTGTATAAGTATATTCATTTTAACAAAAGAGGGAATCTATGAAAAAACGAGTACACATATTAACGACAGCAATATTGCTGGTTGGGTTGTTAGGGGATATTGCCTATGCGGCAAAAAAGCCAAATATTTTGGTTATCTGGGGGGATGATATAGGGCAATCCAATATCAGTGCCTACACTCGCGGGGTGATGGGCTATAAAACCCCGAATATAGACAGGATTGCCAAAGAAGGTATGATGTTTACCGATTACTATGGTGAGCAAAGTTGTACGGCGGGACGCTCCTCTTTTATTTTGGGGCAAAGTGTTTTTCGTACCGGGCTGAGTAAGGTAGGTCTGCCTGGTGCCAAAGAAGGCATTAATAAAAAAGATCCAACCATCGCTGGCTTACTTAAGCGGGAAGGTTATGCAACGGGGCAGTTTGGTAAAAATCATTTAGGTGACAGAGATGATATGCTGCCAACCAATCATGGTTTTGATGAGTTTTTTGGTAATCTATATCACCTGAATGCAGAAGAAGAGCCAGAAAATGAAGATTACCCAAAAAGCCCTGAGTTCCGCAAAAAATTTGGCCCGCGTGGTGTCATTCACTCATTTGCGGGAGGTAAGATTACAGATACAGGGCCATTAACCAAAAAACGCATGGAAACAGTGGATGATGAAACTTCAGCTGCTGCACTGGATTTTATCGACCGTCAGCATAAAGCCGATAAACCTTGGTTTGTCTGGTGGAGTGGTACACGCATGCATTTTCGTACTCATGTGAAAAAAGAATTACGTGGTATTTCCGGGCAGGATGAATACAGTGATGGCATGGTCGAACATGACCGGCATATCGGGCTGTTTCTGAAAAAACTGGATGACCTAAAAATTGCTGATAATACTCTGGTTTTCTACTCGACCGATAATGGTCCGCATATGAATACCTGGCCGGACGCAGCGATGACTCCTTTCCGGGGTGAGAAAAATACCAACTGGGAAGGCGGTTGGCGCGTTCCTGCGATGGTACGTTGGCCAGGAAAAATTAAAGCAGATAGCGTGTCAAATGAAATTGTCCATCATATGGACTGGATGCCTACTTTGCTCGCGGTTGCCGGAAATACAACAGTAAAACAAAAGCTACTTAAGGGGTATAAGGCGATAGGTAGAAACTATAAAGTCCATTTGGATGGTTACAATATATTGCCGATGTTGACTGGTAAAACCAACGAAAGTCAGCGCAAGGAAATCTTTTATTTTTCTGATGATGGTGACCTAACGGCAATGCGTTATCAGGATTGGAAATTGATTTTTATGGAACAGCGAGTGGAGGCGACTTTTCAGGCATGGGCAGAACCTTTTATTCCATTGCGTGTGCCGCTTATTTTTAATCTGCGCCGTGATCCCTATGAGCGTGCTCAAATAACCTCTAATACTTATTATGACTGGTTGCTGGACCGGGCTTATTTGTTGGTGCCTGCACAAGCTTATGTCGGAAAATTCCTGGCGACTTTCAAAGATTATCCACCTCGAATGGAAGCAGCCACTTTTAGTCTGGATAAAGTGATGGAAAACTTGAGTAGCCATGGTGGTGCTCAATCAAACCAGACTGCAGCGTGGCAAGGCTGATAATGATGATATTAGCCTGGATGAATATGAGTTGGCTATGGCAGGGTGGCCAGATGCTGAAGCAGGAAGTTTTGAGTAGAGGGGAGTGTGTTATATGATCGTCTGGGCTGGATATAGAAAAACCAACCCAGGCGACAGAGCCGCGACTATTTTCTTTTAAGAAAATAATAAAGGTATTTGCAATGTAAAACCATATCTTTGCTTTCTAACTTAACAACCTTACAGCTTTCGGTTTTTTCTCTTCCTGGCTGGATTTGTTTTTTAATGACACCATCTTCTACAGAATATTTAACATTAACCGCCTTTTTTCCATCCAGTCTTGGGTCAAATGCTGTTGCAGTCAAGATGCCATTATTACGAAAGTTCCACTCGTTTTGCACCATTTTTTTCTTTAAATGTAACTGCGGTGTTTCGGCATAGAGTTTCCACTCGCCGAGTATCAGTGAGTTGTCTTCCAGAGGAATTGTTTTTTCTGCATAGGCCGATGATGTAAATAGTAGGGTCGTTAGCGTTAAGAGTTTTAGGGTTGTCTTCATGTTCTTTTTTCCATTCTGGTAAAGAGTATTAGCACCTGCTTAATTATATCATAAAGTAAAGTGGGGTTTTTATGTTTTGCTAAAGTCGATGGTACTTCGCGCGGCCACGGTTGCGGGTTTCTATTGGCAGAGTCTTTGCCGATGTCTGTGTTGCTAAAATAGCTGCATAGCCGGCTATGCGATTGTTTTTCTTTGCTTGCCCATCGGTAAGGGCAGTACGATATTTGTCTGCACCTGTGACGAGACGAAATATAAACTCAATATGAGCTGTTATGCATATTTCATTATTGTTGTTTCAATGTTAAAGTATCAAGCTTATAAAAAATAATGATAAAAGAAGGGGAAATCATGAAATTCAATATATTTTTTTTATTTACTTTGCTATTTGTTTTTTCTAATCAGTCGTTTGCTGCAAGTGAAGACTCTTGGGTGACAAAAAATATTACTGGGGACTTAAAGTCAACTGCAGGTTGTAAAGATAAAGCCAAGGCAGAAAAAAAGACTGTTCCTGGTAGTTATCGCTTTAAAAAATATACAACTTTGCTATGTAATGAGCTAGGCTATGGCTGGGGCAAGAGCAAAGTGGTCGATAATGGTGAGCTAGTCTGTGATGCTTGTGAGGGAGAGTATGAAGGTAAGGAAAAATACCGTTGTTATATGCAAGATGTTGTCGTGGAGTGTAAGATAGTTAAGCGCGGATTTTAAGTGCATGCCAACAACTTCCAACTTTTTCTATCGTTGGAGGTTGTTGTTTTTGCAAGCTAGCTAGAGCTTAGCTTCAGCGGTTACTGGCTTTAGCATGGATGTACGCCCGACCATAATATCAACGGCTTTTAATAATCTTTTGAATACTGAATCCTGACGATAAGGTATACCGTGTTTTTTACAGACTTCTACTACCTTAGGCTGTACATATTGATATTGCAGTAGTGGAAGCTCTGGCCATAGATGGTGCTCTATCTGGTAATTAAGCCAGCCGTAAAAAAAGTCATTAGAATCTGAGCCTGTTGGGTAGTTTACTGAGCCTAGAATCTGACGTAGAAAAAATTCCCCCCGGCCTTTGCCTTTGTCTTCAAACATCATGACATCATCACCCGCATGATTCGGTACGATGACTAGAAAACTATGCATATTGGTGAATGCTTCAGCCAAGATAGAGGTTAGTAATACGCTGCTTGCGGCAAAAGTACCTAGCGGTAAAAATAATGCTGGCAATAGTACAAAACGAAAGGCAACGTAAGGCAAGATGCTTTCTAACCATAGCGCCCGCCCTTGTGGTGTAAACAGGCTCCATGCGCCTTTGCGTGTTAACTCGGGTTCACCTTCGCCTTTTTGACGTGCCTGGCTGATGCGCAATTCTTTGTGTGTTCTAGGGGTGTAATATAATATTTTCCAGCTTGCGGTAAAAATTCCGACGATACCAAAACGTAACCACATAGGAGTGTTGGACTGTCTTAACCACTCCATATTATTCTGTAAATGGTCTGGGTCCAGCTTTTCTCCTAGATTGTAGTGGTGCAATATATCATGCTCCTGATGCCACCCAGCTGGAGTAATCCAGTCAGGCCAGTCTAAAAAACGGCGCCAGCCTTGAGCAAATTTTTTACTATTATAATTATCAGGCACACTGCTGATTTTATCATAGCCTTTATGCACAATAGGGTGTGTCATCTGGGTCCAGCGGGTGAAACTTCCCTGGCTGATTAATAATGCTGAAATCGGGTTAGGGAAAATCCATGCAGTACCGTAGCCCAGTAATGAACATACCTGGCCCCAGCGCTCCATCTTTTTTAAATGTTTAAAGTCCTGTTCACCAACGCGTGATAAGGCTTCTTTATGAATGGCATCAAGGTCTTTGGCAAGTGCTACTCTATCGACATTTTGATAACTGTTTAAACTCATGTTGTTTTCTCTAAATTACGGGGTCAGGTAGGGGGCAAGGCGGATAGTGTGTCTATTATTGAAAGGCAATGTGCTACATAAAAAAGGCATCACTATTAAATATAGTGATGCCTTAGCTATAAAACCCGCAACCGTCACTGCGTGAAGTATATCAATGCAGTAACTGCCTATGCAGCTGTTGAACGATAATACTCAATTGCTGCTGCAACACCGCTTCCTGGTGTAATGTCAAAGCCATTATCCAGTAATGCCATTTCGACACCGGCAATCGCACCCAGCATGGAGACATCGTTCATATCACCAATATGGCCAATGCGGAAAACTTTGCCCATGACTTCCGTTAATCCGGCACCTAAGGAAATATCGTATTTGTCAAAGGCAGTGGCAATGACATCACGTGCGTCTTTGTCTTCAGGGACGACAATGGCAGAAACCGTATCTGATTCAAAACCAGGCTGTGCGCAAAGTTTTAAGCCCCAGGCTGCAATTGCTCTACGTGTACCTTCACCCAAGCGATGGTGACGCGCATAAACATTTTCCATGCCTTCTTCTAGCAATAGGTCTAGTGCGGCACGTAAGCCATGTAGCATCGGAGTTGAAGGTGTGTATGGTGTGTAGCCCATTGCATTTTGAGCCATTTGATCTTTTAGATCCAGAAAGCAGCGTGGGAAAGTGGCTGTTTCTGTTAAGGCTAATGCTTTTTGGCTAAAAGCAACGATTGCTAAACCGGCAGGTAGCATAAAGCCTTTTTGTGAGCCACTGATCGCGCCATCAATACCCCAATCATCCATACGGAACTCAAGACTGGCAATAGAGCTGACACCGTCGACGAATAATAGCGCAGGGTGACTGGCGGCATCCATTGCTTTACGTACGCCAGCCATATCACTGGTAACACCCGTTGCTGTTTCATTATGCGTTGCTAGAACAGCTTTGATTTCATGCGCAGAATCTTCTTTTAAACGTGCTTCCAGTGCATCGACAGGAATACCTTTACCCCATTCCACTTCGTGCATTTCAACGTCCAGACCTAGGCGTTGTGCCATATTCATCC
>DAOVWV010000144.1 GCA_030636485.1 Methyloprofundus sp. | reverse complement strand
GGGTGACCCACAATTTGAGTGGCTTTTGAATGGTTTGAAAAACTCCAAGGCAAAGTTTAAGGTCATAGCCTCTGGCAGCACGCTGTACCACAGCACTGTCGATGGATGGCGTCTTTATACGTTTGCACGACGAAGGCTGTTTGATGCCATTAAGGTGCACAAGATTTCTGGTGTGGTCTTTTTTTCTGGAGATATTCACAGGTCATTGGTTTGGGTGCATCATGAATCAGAACTGGCAGGGTACCGGGTTATCGAAGTGATTTCTTCAGGCATTACCAACGGTAAAACACTGAGTTTTGCGACTGTCGATTTCGACACTACTTTAACGGATCCTACGATGCGTGTTCGCATTGTTCATGGTAATGGGAAAGTGTATGACGAAAAGGTCTGGAAATTATCTCAGCTGGAAGTCAGGGATCCACCCGATATTCCGGTACAACAGAATATACCTATACAGCAAAATAATATATCAGAATTTCAGTCCAAGTTGTTTAGACTACGTGAAGAGCGCCAACTTCTACTTATGCGATACACTGAAAGACACCCTTCTGTTCTCGGCATTGATAGGCGTATTATGATGCTAGAGCAGAAAATGGGGATTCAATAAACCCGAACGATAAATTCTGTTACCCCGTCCTGTATTCTGTTGATGTTGAGTGAACGATGTACCTTACCTGTTGAGTCGAAGGATATAAGGCCTTTAACACCTTCAAACTTGGTGGTCGAGCGTATACTGTCATTAATACAGCTAGGTTTATTTTTCTGCTTTATACAGCGATTCAGTACATCAACTAATAAAGCATAGCTTTCCATGGCAAGCACACTTTTAGTCCCTATATCCAGTTTATCAACTTCCATGGATGTCATTTGCTCTAGTAATTGCTTGCCTAAATGTGAATATTCCATATCATAAGAGTATGCATCAATGGCCATCATTCCATTCATGCGCTCTACAGGGTATTTTTTTTGTACTTTAATATTAGCCAATATACCATCACTCAGCATAATTTTAGGGTTCCAGTTGAGTTGAATCAGTGCTGATTTAACTTCGAATATATGCTCCATTGCAATGGGTAAATACAGTAACTCCGGGTCTTTGTTTTTTATTGACTGTAGAATCGGTAGATAGTTCTGCTCATCTTCTTTCAATTCGTAACGGTCGGTAATGATGCCTTCAGTGGCAGTGAACTGCTTGGCAAATTCATTGGCTAAATAGGTGAAGTGTGCATTGCCTGATTGTGTAAGCATGGCCACTTCGTCAATTAATAATTCGTCACGTATATAGAGTGCAGCCACAGCCGCCTGAAATGTATCATCAAAGTTAAACTGGTTAACCAGGGAGCTATATCGGGTAATGTCGGGATGGGATGCGAATAGGGTAAGGATAGGCGTTTTATATTGCTCTGCGACTTTGGCGACAGCCAAGACAGAATCACTTCCAGAAAGTATGATGATGGCAGCGACTTTATGGGTTTCAACAAGTGTTTTTAATGCACTGACTGAGTACTCAGGAATGCCGTGATCATCCTCGCGAATCCATTCTATGCTATCGCCATTATCAAGGTAGGGAATGAGTTGCTGAGCGACCTCAATACCTTTGGTGCCTAGTTCGCCTTTGTATGTATTGGCACCACTGAAAGGCCCGATCATGCCAATTTTAACGCTATTGCCACTGGGTTTGATGTGTGGCTCATCTTTATGCTCCATAAACCATAAAAGAGCGATAAAAATGATCAGTAAAATGAATGTGTATGCTGTTTTCATAGTGATTGGAAAAGCTGGGGCTGTTAGGGCAGTATCGGTGTCATGCGGAATCTACAAAATATAAAGTATCCGGGTTTTAATAATTACCTTGGCATTAAAATGGAGTTTTATTTTCTTTTTCAGTTCAATCAGGTCTTTCCGATCTATATCATCACGGGTTAATATATCTATCAGTAGCATTTTTGTATGCTCTGAATGGGTTAAGCGCGGATTTTGAACCATAATGTATTTACCATTGACCAGAAAACGGTTTTTTTCCATCAGCGTTTCAAAGCGAATGGTCTCGATGATTCTTTCATAAGAGGCATAAAGGGGAACCGAAATGAGCATAAATAAAATCAGCACCAACCCTATGCCGCGCTTGGCATGCACGATGGGTGAGAATCCTAGGACTCTAAAGGTAAAGGTGGCTGCAAGTGTGATGCCAACCAGATTGGTGGAGAACAACAGAAAGGCTTGTAAAAAGAAGTCTATGTTACCCCGGCCTATACCGATACCTGCGACGGCCAGTGGAGGTACCAAGGCAACGGCGACAGCAACGCCCGCGAGGCTTTGGATGATTTCCTTAAATGATTTTGAATAGGCACCGGCAATGCCAGAGACAATGGCGACCGCCAGATCAAGTAAGCTGGGGCTTAGCCGTGCGGATATTTCATTGGTAATCATTTTATGCGGGAATATCTGGGTAATCAGTGCAGAGGCGAGTAGGGCAAGTGTAACGCCAAGCGCAATTTTTGCGACTGAACTCTTAAGTAACTCCATGTTGCCACGCAATAAGCCCATTGCCAGAGAAACAATGGGCGCCATTAGCGGGGCTAATAGCATTGCGCCTATCACCACGGCCGTACTACCCTGAAAGAGTCCGATGGTGGCTAGCATTGTACTCAGTACCATTAGGGTGATATAAGTCGAGTTTATTTTTGCATCATCCCTGAGCGAGATAAATAAATCACGAAAGCGTTCTTCGGAAGCATGGGAAAAAAAGGGTATCTTCTGCTGACTAAGCTGCTCCAGCTCTTTTTCGTTGGGGAGGTAGGCAATTTTGATGCTTTCTTTGGGAATTTTTGCGCTTTTATTATCTGCTGCAAGCCATGCGCCTACATTGACTCGAATGGCTTTTTGCAAGGTTTCACAATGTAGCGGTGTCTGGGTAATGCTATTATCATCAATAATAACATCCAGTGGTTTGCTGGTTTGGATATTTACCTGGCTGCTTTTGATAAAACCAATGCCCTGTGGGAGACGATCATTACTTTTAGAACCTGCCAAAAGCCGCAGGAGAATATTGAAATATACGACAATAGAAATAGGTGAAAAAACAACCATCGAAATAGAGCCATCTCTAATGGAGCTATCATTTTCAATTAATTTTGATAAAAAGCTTCCCTTATGGCGTTGTATGATCATACAGCCGGTAGCCGCTGTTTTTATTTTTTTTCCTTTTGCGGTGGTAAAACAAAACTTGAGAAGTCTGAGTTGAAAACTGTTTTTTAATGATTTAACCCAGAAGCTGACAGTACTTGTTTCATTGCTGGAGTCCATTAAGGGTAGCCAGCCTATCGTGGCTTTAAAAAGTAAAATCTGACCATTACATAATATAAGGTCAATAGCCTGGGCATCCTCCCGTAAGGCAAGTTCGATAGCATCGTTATATTCGCTAGAAAGATCAAAAGACTTGATGAGTTTTTTTTCGGCTTTATCGGGAATTAAACCGATACTAAAATCGTATTTAAGTGCGAGATTTAAAATAGCTTTGATATCAGCCAATGCCCCCGCTATGACGACATGCTCAATATTACTTAGATAGCTTTCAGGGTTGAGTAGTAAGGTATCCAGTGCTAGCGAGGTAATCTCTGTGCCAAACGGGTTCTGCTGAAGTTCGTCATTTAGCTTGTTAGCTACGCCGGTATAAACAAAAAGAGCAGAATGTACATAAGCAGTCATGAGCGATTTCTCTATTGTTAGCTGTTATTCCGAATGACAAAAAACACCTGATTGCCCATAATCCTTAGCTATGTTTCCAGCAATGGATTCCCGCTAAAGCTTGTGCCCAGCTTGACTGGGTAGACTTCGGGAATGACGGGTTCCCCCTACACACAAATAATAATGAGAAGTTACTCGTATAATATCAAAAAAAAGATGGGTTGTTGAAATTTATACTCTTTATCCATCACAGTTGAATATCTAATTGCATCATCTCTGCGGTTTCGCTTGCCGCTGGTCTGGCACAGCATAATAAAATTTCACCGGCCTCTAAATCACAGCTGAACGCTTGTTGATAGCTTACCTTACCTCTATTGAGCTTCGCTTTACACGCCCCGCATTGACCACTGCGACAGCCATATTCAGGGTTTAGCCCATGTGCTTCGGCAAATTCCAATAAAGTACCATCCTCTTTTGACCAGGCCTGTTCTACTTTAGATGCCGTAAAATTGATGATGGCCTGTTCGGCTACTGGCAGTGAATTAATGACCTCTTGATCACGCACCAGTGAGGCAGGTCCAAAGGCTTCGGCAAAGATATGCTGATTATCGACACCTAGCTCACGCAGGCTATTGTACTGGTCTTGCATAAAACTATTCGGGCCACAAAGGTAGGCATCACAGTGATGATCAGACAATAGCTGGGTCAATAATGATTTGGATATTCTGCCTTTAAAATGATAATCCGTGCCTATTTTTAAATGCGTTTCCGGCTGACTTAAAGCCCAGATAACTTGAATATAGCCGCCCGACTGAGAGGCAAGCTGGTTGAGCTCGTCATAAAAAGCACGATGTGTACTGTTGCGTGCCGAACAGACTAATATAATAGTCACCATGGATCGGGTGCGTACGCCTTCTTGCAGGGCGTGTCTTGCCATCGCAATCATCGGAGTAATGCCGACACCCGCCGAGATAAGCAGGACGGGTCTTTGTGCTGAACTTATATAATGAAAAGCGCCTGTCGGTGCTTTGACTTGCAGTACATCACCGGCCTTGAGTTGTTGGTGCATAAAGCTAGAAAATATCCCCGCTGGTTTCCCCCCTTGCGCAAGCTCGTGCTTGATACTAATGCGGATAAAGGGGTCTTTAGGTGTACTAGAAACGGTATAGGTTCTGATCTGTTGCTTGCCATTAATATCCGTTTTAAGGGTTAAGAATTGTCCAGCATGAAAACTGGGGTGCTGGTCGGCAGGGGCTTGCAGATAAAAGGATTTAATCAGGCTGCTTTCCTGAATGATTTTTGTCACTTTATAGGACTGCCAGCTATTTTTCAGGCTATCGGATTTTTGGGCGGCAGCCGCTTCCTGCCAGCTGCCTGTCAGTGTCGTGGTAGGGGCATAATCTTTTAAATCCCAGCGTAAGGGGAGGGCGTTTTTCAGCCAACGCCCGTGATCCAGATTAAATGTCCACAGCCGTTCTGCCCCTGCGAAAAACTCTGTATCGGGTGAGTCCCAAAGAATTTCGACCGTACCGGTGAGTGTCAGCATATGGCCATGAGTGAAATCAATAAATAACAGCCCTGCTTTTGAGTTTTCTATAAAATTACCCAGTGTATTGAAATGAAAGTTCCCCAGAT
>DAOVWV010000374.1 GCA_030636485.1 Methyloprofundus sp. | reverse complement strand
GTATAAATTCAATCGCGACCTGTATATCTTCAGCCCGCTACATCATCAAGTCTATATCAAAGCCGACCAGTTGTGCCTCGGCATTGTAAAATGAAAAAGGTAAACTATCTTCATGAATCCCCACCCTGATAATACCGCGCTTGCGGATTCTATCTATCAAATACTGGTCAGGCAGTAATGTTTCTGAGTTTGGCATGGAAATACTGGAAACAGTATGCTCAACACGGTCGTTTAAGAGCTGCATTTGCAATATTTGGCTCTGTGGATGCTCAATATTACCTTGTTGCTCCAGAAAAGCCCGAATGCCCAAACCAACACAGGCAAATAACAAAAGACTAATCAGTGCATTACGCATCAGAACAGCCCATTTAATTTTAAATAAACCGGTCATCAATGCAGTCGTCAAAATAGTAAACGTCATTAAGTGCATGGCACCGGCAACATCAGCAGTACGCCCACAAATGACCCCGACTGCAATAAACAGATTAAAAATATCCTCGGTTATATGGTAAAGATCAAGCAAAAAAGGTAAAGCGGTAATCAACTTGCCGAAATTTAAAAACAATCCAATAAGCAGCATTTCCGGATAGTCAAAAAAGTCCAGTGGCCTGCCATAAAACCAGGCCGCAAAAACCACGAAGACCAGGCTGATCACTTTCCCCATATCGGGAAATGGATAGGCTAGCGGCAGTATCATATCGGGAATACGGGCATGCTGAGTCTCAGTGGTGATATGCTCGTGAAACAGCCGGGTTACCCCTCTAATCAACAATGGAATAACCACAAATACGCTGCCGACAACAAACACAGTCAACAAGGCATTTCTTGATTCACGAAAAATCTGCCGATAACTGAAAGGTGTACAGCTACTAATCAGCAATGGCATCACCAGCAAAGAAGCCAGTGTCACAGCCCCCACTAGCATCAGCACATACGCCTGAACCCGGCCAAATTCCTCTAGCGTTAAAGTTCCGGCTGCACTGGCGGCAATCCCGAATATTCCCAACGGGGTCAGAATAAGCACAAAGCTGTTTACCCGCAGCAGAATTTTAGTCACGTCATCGCAATATTCTAATAATGACCGGTATTCTTTATAACCAATACATGCCGCACCAAACATCATACTGAATAAAACCACGGCGGGCACCGCATTCTCTGAGAGTGACAGAAAAATATTGGCGGGAATAAATAATTGCAGAAACTCAATCTTTGGCACACTTTCGATTAAAAGCGAGCTAAAAAAAGAGGCATTTTCGACTTTGGGCAAAGCCATAGAGATAGCCCAGACACTCAACATACCGATAAGCCATAGTGTAAATAACACCATTAACCCTTGACGTGTCAATAGTTTGGCTTCAACCGAATTAAGCCGGCCAATATTGGCAATCAGGGCAAACATAATATACGGCAGTACCGTCATCTGTAGCAGGCCGATGTAAATATCACCGAGAACCTGTAATTTGGCTGCCTGTTCACCCACCAGCAAACCAAACCCCAAGCCCAGAATCAGACTACCAATAATATATTTAGTAGAGCTGAAATTACAATGATGACCATCTATCTTTACCGGTAAATCAACCATTAAGTATGTGACTGGGTATTGTTGAGTGGCCTTTAATCCAGGCGTATTATGAGCAATATTCTAACGAGGATGTACTAACGATGGCAAGCACATCAATCATCGCAAGATGCGCTTCGTGCCTCAGCACATCCTATATCTATCAACTGAACTCACTAGAAGCCTACAAACGTCAATAGACTTCGAGTCAGCTTAGGCTTGCAGGGGGCTTTCCTGCAAGCCACTATTTTATCGTTTCATTCGCGAGCACATTGGCATCATAAACAACCCCTTCCACTCCCACTTTTTCATGCAACAACTTGACTGTCATTGTTGTAGAAATATTAGGGCTAACAGCGGGCTTATTTGATCGACCACTGCCCATAACACTGGCATTCCCTCTAACCACAGGCTGCTTGTTTAAATCCTGCTCCACTTCACTCTGTATCTTAAAAAATGAATAATTTTCTTCAACAGCGATTTGAGCCGCTTTTTTTAATATGTATTTCTTTCTGGTTTCCTTGTTTGTATGGGCATTACCCGTAAAATCAATTTGCCAAACATCATTTCCCAACTGTGTCTGGGAAAAACCTATTCCCCCTGTCCAATAGGATTTTTCAACATCATATTTGGTTGCGCAGCCTGAAATCATCATGCCAGAAATCAGCAACCCAGCAAGAACCTGTTTTTTCATATTTTCCACCGTTAAATTTTTTGAGGTTTATATTTAATATTATCGCACTATTACAAAAGATATCCACTTACAATTGTTAATGCGAATCATTAATAATAACATAAGTACCTAATACTTGATATGGGTTAAAACTTTGAATTTCTCGTTTCCACACTCCGAGGCTGTGCAAAAGCCGTCATTCCTGTATGCTACCCAGTCAAGCGTGGGCACAAGCTTTAGCAGGAATCCATTCTCAACGTAGATTCCCGATATTTGAATACTTTCACAGCCTCTCCGTGTTATTAGCATATTTCGGCTATGAACTTAAGACGGGACAATAAACAGATAACATCCCTTAGCGTAGCGTAAAAAATAAGCGCGTGCATTTATCAGGGATGTTATCTGTCCCGTTTAAAACCGGTAACCCATAATTTCTATAAGCTGTTGAGTTTCAAGTTTTGACAGGCTCCATGCTGCCATATCCATTCAAGTTAATAATCTGTAGCTGGATACCTTTGCGT
>DAOVWV010000205.1 GCA_030636485.1 Methyloprofundus sp. | reverse complement strand
TATAAGGTGCCCAGTTTAAATACCGTGGAACAGGGTCAGGGCTGGGAAGCGTATGCATTGGATGTATTGGCTGCCGTTGTGGATGGTGGAGATAGCGCCCGGTTGCCTACACGCTTGCAGCGCGGACAACAGATTGCCAGCTCGGTCGGAGCCGGATATGACTTGGGGGGAAGATTGGAGGAGTTGTTTTTATTTGAAGCAACACCGGTAAAAGGTAAAACTTTATTGGATATGGAAATGGCATTAAAAGCTGAAATACACAGTTTGCAAACCGAGTTAGTGAGTGCAAAAGAACTGGCGCGAGTTAAGGCGCAGGTCTTGGCGAGTTCAGTCTATGAACAGGATTCGCTGTTTTATCAGGCGATGAAATTAGGTATGGCTGAAACCGTCGGTTTAGGCTGGCAAACCTCGGAGCAATACAGAGATAAAATTAATCAGGTGACAGCCGAACAGGTACGCCAGGTTGCAGCCAAATACTTGATTGAATCACAACTCAGCATTGCCTATTTAGAACCCCAGGCGATGTTACAAAGCACACATGTACATGCAGGAGGCCACCATGCACATTAAATCCTTATTATTTTTGCTCATAAGCAGTGTTGTCAGTATACAGGCAAGTGCTGTCACTCCCATACGGCATTGGCAAACGAGTCAGGGAGGGCAGGTTTATTTTGTCGCCAGTCCTGGTTTGCCGATGGTGGATGTGCGGATGGTCTTTGATGCAGGTAGTGCGCGTGACGGCAAACATGATGGCATCGCCTCTTTAACGGCTAGCTTATTGGAGACAGGGGCAGGGCAGTGGAATGCCGATCAGTTGGCGCAGCGCTTTGATGCAGTCGGCGCACAATTTCAATACACCACTGACCGGGATACCAGCAGTGTCAGTTTACGCACCTTAACCCAGGCTGATTTATTGGCTCAGGCGGTCGCGACATTTCAGAGTATTATCAGCCAGCCGCAGTTTGCAGCACAAGAGTTTCAGCGTATAAAAGAGCAAAGATTGATTAGCCTGAAACAACAACAGGAGCGCCCGGGCTATATTGCAAAAAAAGCATTTTATCAATCACTCTATGCTCAGCACCCTTATGCACATTTAGCAAAAGGAGACTTAGACTCCGTTGCAGCAATAAGGCTTGCAGATGTGCAGCAGTTTTATCAACAATACTATGTCAGCAATAATACAGTATTGGTGATCGTTGGCGACTTAACGGAAGCACAGGCGTGGCAAATGGCAGAATCATTGTTTAAGTCACTCCGTTCCGGTAAAAAGGCAGAGCAACTCGCGCCCGTCGTTTTACCGCTGAAGGGAAAGCAACAGCATACTGCTTTTTCATCCACGCAAACACACGTACTGGCAGGCTTGCCCGTTTTAAGTCGTAAAGACATTGATTACTTTGCTTTATATGTGGGTAATCATATTTTAGGAGGGAGTGGGCTGGTCTCTAAGCTGTTTGGTGAAATACGCGAAAAACGCGGACTCGCCTATAGTGCCTATAGCTATTTTTCGCCTTTGGCAGTCTCTGGGCCGTTTACTATGGGCTTGCAAACGCAAAATAAACAGCGCACAGTGGCGATAGAGGTTTTACAGCAAACACTGAATGACTTTATTAAGGCAGGGCCAACGCAAGCAGAATTAACCGCTGCACAAAAGAATATTACCGGTGGCTTTGTCTTACGTTTTGATAATAATAGAAAGCTATTAAATTATGTTGCGATGATTGCCTTTTATCAGTTGCCTCTGGATTATCTACAGACCTTTCCGCAAAAAGTGGCACGGGTAACAACAGAGGAGATTAAGTCAGCCTTTCAGCGACGCATAAAGGCGGATTTATTACAGATTATCAGTGTGGGAGGTGAATAATGAGTCAGAAAGTCAGGATTATCGGTGGCGAGTGGCGTGGGCGTAGTTTGCCGTTTCCCGATGTTGCAGGCTTGCGTCCTACCCCTGCAAGAGTTAGAGAAACGCTGTTTAACTGGTTGCAATACGACCTTATCGCCAGCCGCTGCCTGGATTTATATGCAGGCAGTGGTGCGCTGGGCATGGAAGCCGCATCACGCGGTGCAAGGCAGGTCGTGCAAGTGGATAATCATGCACAGGTATGTCGGCAATTAAAGGCCAATACCGAACTGCTTGCCACCACTCAGGTAAAAATCGTACAGCAAGAGGTGTTTCGTTATTTGGCGGGAGATGCAGAAGCCTTTAATCTGGTGTTTTTAGACCCGCCTTTTGGCCAGGGCTTGGCTGTGCAAGCCGCAAACTGGCTGGAAGACAAGCTATGGTTAGCGAGTCATGCGAAAATTTACATAGAAGTGGAAAGTCAGCTTAAATTAACCGGGCTACCGGAAAATTGGGACATGTTAAAACATAAAACGGCAGGTGAGGTGGGGTATTACCTGTTTGAGCGGATGGAGTAGGTGTTTTTTTCGTTTATACCTTGTTTCCGCATTTTGCGTCACGCTAGATAAGCTCATCCAACCTACGTAATTTCTCATTATTAATGGGATAAATAATATGACACCGCTCGTCATCCCCGCATGCTTACCCAGTCAAGAGTGGGCACAAGCTTAGCGGGGATCCATTGTTGAGCATAGATTCCTGCTAACAGCATGCAGGAATGACGGATTTTATATAGCTCAAGTGCCAGTAGTAGACAGTGAGAAGTTACTTTTAAGCTGTGCTACAGCTCAAATTCTATCTGAGTCATGCGTAACATCAGTTAATCAATAAATGTGCATAGATACTGACGATATAGCCTGCTGCAATGGCAGGGAGCCATTTTAAGTGGCTGGAAAATGTATAGTAGCCTTTTGCCTGTCCCATCAGTGCTACTCCGGCAGCTGAGCCAATCGAGAGTAGGCTACCGCCTGTTCCGGCTGTTAAGGTCACTAACAGCCATTGTGTTTCAGGCATATCGGGGTTCATTGATAAGACCGCAAACATAACGGGAATATTATCCACAACTGCGGATACTACGCCGACCAGTATATTCGCTGTTGTCGCTCCCATTTCACCATACATGAACTCGGAAGCCAGTGATAAATAACCCATAAACCCGATACCCCCCACGGCCATAATGATGCCATAAAAGAAAAATAAGGTATCCCACTCAGACTTGGCAATTTGACTGAATACATCAAAAGCACTCCCTGTGCTTTCCGAGCCAGGTACCGTATCAAAAGCAAGCTGGTCACGTCGAAACTTAAGGTGCAGGTAATAGGCAAATAATTTTAGATACCCCAGCCCCATTAACATACCAATGGCCGGTGGTAGGTGGAGTAGTTGATGGTAGAGTATGGATGTTGCAATGGTTGCGAGGAATAAAAACACAATAACTCCACCGCCCGGTTTAATGCTTGCATCAGCTTCCTCAGGCAATGTCGGCTGGCCGCTAGGTAGGTAAAAATGCATGATACTGGCGGGTACTACAAAATTAAGGGCGGATGGGATGAACAGTTTAAAAAACGTTGCAAAATCTAAAATCCCTTTTTGCCAAACCATTAAAGTGGTGATGTCGCCAAAAGGACTGAAAGCCCCACCTGCATTGGCAGCAACCACAATATTGACACAGGCAATGGTGATGAACTGGGGTTTGGCTGCACCGATGGTTAAAACGACAGTACACATAATCAGCGCGGTAGTCAGGTTATCCGCGACTGGAGATATAAAAAATGCAAGTGCGCCTGTGATCCAGAAAATCTGACGATAACTGAAGTTTTTTGATACCAGCTGAAAATGCAGCGCATCAAAGACCCCACGCTCTATCATCGCACTGATATAGGTCATGGCGACCAGCAGAAAGAAGAATAATTGCGTATACTCAAGAAAGTTATGTTCCAGTGCATGTTTGGACATCTCACTCAGGCCATGTGATTGATAGACCAAAGCGATTATCGCCCAGATGATTCCAGCAGCAACCAAAACGGGTTTGGATTTCTGTAAATGTATTTTTTCTTCAAATATCACTAGGGTATAAGCGATAAAAAACACCAATAGAACGAGATAGCCTGATAAATGTGTCGTTAGGTTTAGAGGTTCATGACTCACCTCGGCACTGAACACCGTTGCAGGAAGTAACAGCAATAAACTTAGAAATATTTTGCTCATGGTTGTATTAAATATTATAGAGTGATGAGTGGCTTATTAATTGTTGTCGTTTTTAAGATTTATTTTATTACTCCCATATGAGTTACTGGGAGTATTGATGTTTCAGTGTTTTTAATGCCTGTTGGTAACTTCTCATTATTCACGGGTAAATGTAGATAAAAATCTCGTCATCCCCGAAGTCCTTTATCGGGGATCCATTGCTGAAAATATAGACTCCTGCTAGGCATGCAGGAATGACGGCTTTTGCAGAGTTCAGATACCAGTGGATAATGAGAAG
>DAOVWV010000149.1 GCA_030636485.1 Methyloprofundus sp. | reverse complement strand
TAAGTAAGGCATTCACGATAGGTGAGTCAGAGCGGGTACGATACAACGTTTGTTTAATCGCGACAACATCGGCATCTAAAGCGGCCTGACGCACAAATTCCACAACGGGCGTGAAAGATTCATAAGGATGATGGAGCAATACATCCTGCTTTTTAATCACTTCAAAATAATTCTTATGCCGGGCTAATTGTGCCGGTATGGAAGCTTGATAAGGGGAGAATTTTAAATCAGGGCGATCAACCAAATCACAGATTTCCTGCGCCCGGCTCAGATTAACCGGGCCATTGACTAAAAAAACCTGATCATCAGTAATCCCAAAGCGCGCTGCTAAAAAGCTAACTGTGTCAGTGGCACAGTTAGCATCAATTTCCAGACGCACTTCATCGCCATAGTTGCGCATTTCCAATTCGCCCTGAACGGCGTTGAGCAAATCATCAATGGCATCATCATCTACATAAAGGTCACTATTACGTGTGACTCTGAATTGATGGCAACCTTTAACATTCATGCCATTGAATAACTCATCGACACAGGCATGAATAATGGATGATAAAAAGACAAAGTGATGTTCGGATCCGCCTGTTTCCTCTTTAGGTAATTGGATAATTCTAGGTAAGGCTCTGGGAGCCTGTAAAATGGCACGGCCGCTATTACGTCCAAAGGCATCTTTGCCGGTTAATGAAATAATGAAGTTTAAACTCTTATTTAATATGCGTGGAAATGGGTGTGCGGAATCCAGGCCAACGGGGGTTAAGATAGGCTGTAATTCTTCATGAAAAAATTTCTTTAGCCAGAGTCTTTGACTATCGGTCCAATCATCGCGGCGAATAAAGCGGATATCCTGCTCTGCTAATTCTGGAATCATCAGCTCGTGCAACACTCGGTATTGCTCGCTCACCAAGGTATGTGCCTTCTCCGCAATAACATGCAACTGCTCCTCAGCATTTAGGCCATCACTTCCTCTTGCATAGGGATCCATTTCTGCCATTTGAATGACGCTGGCGACTCTGACCTCATAAAACTCATCCAGGTTAGAGCATGAAATACACAGGTAATTTAAACGCTCCAATAAGGGGATGTTCTTATCCATGGACTGTGCCAAAACACGATCATTAAACTCTAAAAGGCTAAGCTCACGATTAAAATATAAAGAGGGATCATCAAGATTTACTTCATCACTCGCATCTTTACTATCTTTAATTTCTGTCATTCTTTGTCTCTTTATGTGGAAGCATTATTAAGATAACTCTCTAAAGAAGGCTTCTGGGTGTGGCTTCAGAGCAGGTAATAGTCTTTAAATTTGGTCTAAACTAGCACTGAATTATAACGCATTGAGTGTTGGTATGATATTTTGAAAGCCAAATAAGTTAGGCTGTTTTCTGTTGAAGAAATTCTATTTTGTTGGGGAGATGGGGAGGAGGTATAATAAAAAAGATGAACCAACGTCCTAGGTGATTTTATTTGACTTTTAAGGTGTAACCCTGAGACAATTAGAAAGATTGGTTAATAATTATATGTTTGTGCGCGAGGTGTGCTTGTGTACAGAATGTATTTAGCATAAATGACTAGGTTATAGAATGCTGTGATTTTCTACATGCTATTTATTGCGCTTGCATTTTAAATGTCCAGTTCTGGGTATGGACTGGATTGAATATTATTTACTGAGTTAGCTATAAAAAAAATTTAATTCATTTGGAGAACTGTAAAGTGAAACAAAATACTAAACTTATCTCAATGTTGGTCGTGTTGGGACTGTCGGGCTGTGCTGCCGACTCTGAAAATAAATTGACCGTAATGGAAAGTGAGCTTGATCAGGTTCAACAAGAAAATGAGAGGCTGGCTGAGCTTAATAGAGAACTGGCAACATCAAATACTGAAATACAAAGTGCCAATGCTGTTGCTATCGCTGATGCTAATGCGCGAGCAAATGCAACGCGTGCTGGTGATGATTTGTTGCCACCTAATGCAAAACCGGGTGAATGTTATGCACGTATTCTGATCCCGGAAAAGTATGAAATGACAACGTCCAGAATGTTGAAATCTGCCGCGACAGAGCGTGTAGAGATTATTCCAGCGACGTATACGATGGTCGATAAGCGAGTCCTTGTTAAGGAAGCGAGTCAAAAAACACGCGTTGTACCTGCTAAATACGAGATGGTCGATGAGCGAGTACTGGTGCGTGAAGAAAGTGAAAAGAAACGCGTTGTACCAGCACGTTTTGAATTTGACAAAGAGCCTATAGAAGTTTGTGATACTAAAATTATTGATAAAGTCATTCCAGCCAAATATACAATGGTTGAGGAACAGGTCAAAATTTCAGAAGAAGGGCAGACGCTTAAAGTGATTCCAGCTTCTTATACTTGGGAAGAAGAGCGTATTCTTGTTTCTGAAGCAAGCAGTAAATTGGTCACTCATCCTGCTACTTACAAAACGGAAACAGAAAGAGTTCTGGTTAAGGCGGCACATACTGTCTGGAAGAAAGGACGTGGACCTATAGAGCAGCTCAATAACTCTACTGGCGAAATTATGTGTCTGGTGGAGGTTCCTGCTGAATACAAGACTGTCACACGCAGTGTTGTTGATATACCGGCTCGTACTGAAACCATTGAGATTCCGGCTGTTTATAAAACAGTTAAAAGACGTGTATTGGCTAAAGATGCTCAGGAACTGAAAACAGTTATTCCTGCTAAGTATAAAACCATTAAAGTTCGTAAGATGGTTGAAGCGCCGCGTACTGTCCAGGAAGAAGTTGCTGGAAAGTGTCGTATGGTTAAGGTACGCAAAATGGTCGAGCCTGCTAGAACGATCACTGACGTAATACCGGCTGAATATAAAACGATTAAGGTACGTCAGATGGCTGTTGCACCAACAACAGCGACTATTGATATCGCAGCTGAATACAAAACGATTAAAGTTCGCGAGGTGGCTGTAGCGGCATCAGAAAAGCGTATTCCTATTGAAGCTGTCTACCAGACTGTTAGCAAACGCTCTAAAGTAAGTGATAGCTCTCTGGAATGGCGTACTATTCTTTGTGAAACGAATGTTAGCCCTGACTTAGTTCGTAACCTTCAGTCAGCTCTAAAAGGCAAAGGATATTATAACGGTCCTGTTGATGGTATTTTAGGAAGCGGTACAGCAAGTGGTGTTACACGTTACCAGCGTGATCATAATCTGCCTTCTGGACAGATTACTATTGATGTATTAAAAAGATTAGGTGTGCAATAAATTTGTAGATAAGTATCTTGAGTAGAGTGACAAAGCCGGGTTATTCCCGGCTTTGTTGTTTCTGGGGATTGGTATTAAGCGATAGCGTATCCACCAAAGTCCTTCTCATTATTCATGGGTAAAGGGTCGTCATTCCCGAAGTCTACCCAGTCAAGCGTGGGCACAAGCATTTATCGGGAATCTATGTTGAGCATAGATTCCTGTTAACAGCCTACAGGAATGACGACTTTTGCATTGTTCAGATGCCAGTGGATAATGAGAAGTTACATAGGTTGTGGGTGAGGCACGAACCCCAACATAATAGGCTCCCGAAAGATGCGCTTCGTGCCTGAGCACATCCTATGTTTTTCGCGGCTACCAACTTAACGCGGGGCAAACAACACGCAATCTCATTCTGGTGTTCTACGTTGGAATATATATAGGAACGCTTTGCGTTCCGCGACGCAGAGCGTCGACTCATGCATTCCCACGCGGAGCGCGGGAACAAGTGACAACAAACTAACCCACCAGACTCAATAACACCCCGGCCGCAACAGCAGAGCCAATAACTCCTGCAACGTTCGGTCCCATTGCGTGCATTAAGAGAAAGTTATGCGGGTTACTTTCCAGGCCAACCTTGTTAGCCACACGCGCGGCCATTGGCACTGCAGAAACACCCGCTGCACCTATCAATGGATTAATCGGTGTATCACTAAATTTATTCATCAATTTTGCCATCAATACACCCGAGGCTGTACCGATACAAAAAGCAATCGCACCTAAGGCTAAAATACCTAAAGTTGTTGCCTGTAAGAATTTATCAGCACTCATTTTAGAGCCAACAGCCAGACCTAAAAATATAGTGACAATATTGATCAGTTCGTTTTGTGATGTTTTGCTTAAACGCTCAACCACACCACAAACATTCATTAAGTTACCTAAACAGAACATACCGACCAGAGGTGCAGCAGAAGGGAGTAATAATGTACATAAAGTTAGTAACATCAATGGAAAAATGATTTTTTCCGCATTACTGACAAAACGTAATTGCTGCATTTCTATACTACGCTCTTCGGGTGTTGTAAGTGCGCGCATAATAGGCGGTTGAATCAAAGGTACCAAGGCCATATAAGAATAGGCCGCGACCGCAATCGCCCCGAGTAAATCAGGTGCTAGTTTAGATGCCACATAAATGGCCGTTGGTCCATCGGCACCACCAATAATGGCAATAGCCGCAGCATCAGACATGGAAAACTCCATACCGGGAACCATATTTAAAGCTAAGGCACCTAGCAGTGTGGTAAAAATTCCAAACTGTGCAGCTGCACCTAATAGTAGTGTTTTAGGGTTGGCCAGCATAGGGCCAAAATCGGTCATAGCACCGACACCCATAAAAATTAATAACGGGAATACACCTGATTTAATTCCCTCATACAGGTAATATAAAATACCACCGGGATCTGCAATGCCAGCAACAGGGATATTACTTAAAATAGCGCCAAAACCAATCGGTACTAATAACAAAGGCTCAAAGTCTTTTATTATGGCGAGAAAAAGCAATAAGAACCCTACCAGCATCATTACGATTTGAGGGCCTTCAAAATTATAAATTCCCGTGCTTTGCCACAAGCGTGTGAGATTTTCCATAGAATGTCTCTATTGTTTAAATAAATTTGTTGAAAACAAGAAATAAGCACACATCAACGCTAGCTGATATGTGCTTTTTAAGAAAGGATTGGGGGAAGCTTTAAACAGCTATAAGGAAATTAAAACATCACCGACGGTAACCGAGTCACCCTCTTTAATATTAATGGCACTCACAGTACCCGCCACCCTAGAGCGTACTTCAGTTTCCATTTTCATTGCTTCCATTATCACCACGACATCACCTTCAGCGACTGCCGCACCAACACTGGTATTAACTTTTAAAATATTTCCTGCAAGGGGTGAGTCAATCACAGAACCGCTTGCTGCAGGCGCTACATTGACCTCAG
>DAOVWV010000156.1 GCA_030636485.1 Methyloprofundus sp. | reverse complement strand
TTACTAAGCATCCATACAACTAATAACATAAGAGACATTATAAATGCCTGTAATCAGCCGATTTCTTGGAATAATCATAGCCATGTATTGGGATGACCATGCCCCTCCTCATTTTCATGCTAAGTATGCAGAGTATGAAATCACTGTAAATATCCATACTGGCGTAGTTGAAGGTAAATTTCCAAAACGTGCATTACGTCATGTGCTTGAGTGGTATGAATTACACAGAGATGAATTAGTTGAAGATTGGGAACTTTGTCAAAATGGCACAGCTCCAAAGCCAATCGAACCATTGGAGTAATAATTATGTTTCTTCACGTAACAAGTGCAAAATATTTAGAAGATTATAAAATAAGGGTATCGTTTAATAATGGTCGGGAAGGTATCGCTGACTTATCCAATGCTTTAAAAGGAAAACAATTTGAGCTTCTAAAAAATAAAATTGAGTTTGCAAATTTTTCTGTTGATAAAGAGCTGGATACCATTGTTTGGTCAAATGGTGCAGATTTCGCACCTGAGTTTATTTTTTTTCAAGCATTTAAAGATGAGTCAGGTTTACAACAGCAATTTAGGCAGTGGGGCTATATCATTTAGAAATTCAGGATTATTTTTGTTTAAACGCATATTACAAGAACCACTATTACATTTTGTCATAGTGGGTTCACTTCTCTTTATCACTCTCTCTAGCAATGATACCAGTTCTCAACCTCATATTGTTATTTTCGAGGATAAGATAAAACAACTCAGCGCACAGTTTAGCAAAACACGACAACGTCCACCGATGGCAGAAGAATTAAACGCACTGATAGACAATCAAGTAAAAGAAGACCTTGCCTTTAGGCATGGGGTGCAAATGGGACTGGTTGAGAATGATACGATTATCAAGCGTCGCAAAGTAATCTCGCCCCAGTTTTTAAACGAGGGGCGACAACTTAGGAGTATGCACGTAATAACATCCTCAACTGACTTGTTTTTTAGCCGAGCTATAGAGAATATTACCCCATATTGATAAATTCATAAGTATCAATGATACTTATGGAGTACTAGAGTAACCCTGCAAGAACGTACTTTCATTAAGCGTTTTACTGCCCATCAAAAGACTCACTGAAGAAATAGATATGACTCACTCAAATCCTGCTAGCTTAATGATAGGAGCCATTCTTTTAGCTGTTGGATTATCAGTCAGCTTTTTAGGCTATCAAGAACTGCAAGATACTCATTCATTACTAGAAAACGGCGAACGGACTCAAGCAAAGGTCGTAACGGTCAATTATTTATCACCTTCACAGCAGGGTAAAACAGCGAGCTATATACCAACAGTCGCCTGGAAAAGTAAAGAGGGTAAAAATATTGAGGTGGTGGCTGGTTTCTCATCACCTGATAGTAGCAGTTATCATATTGGTGATACATTTACGGTTACTTATGATCTCAATAAGCCAGAAACAAGGTACTATATTACTCAGCAAGGTAGCATACCGACCCCCCGCTTCACTGATTACATTACAATGATTATCGGTGCTGTATTGGGGGTCTTTGGTATGCTGTTTATAAGAAAACGGAGAACGTCTCATTATTCATAATGAGACGTTACCTATTAACCTAAATAATAAACGACCTAATGTCCGTTATTTCTCAATTAACAAAGCCTATCATTAATATTATTTTCATTTTGCTATTAAGTGCTTTACTCAACCCGGCTCAGGCACAGGCAGAAACCAGCGTTAAGGCACAGACTGATCATCAGCTTAACTTATATTATTTCTGGTCACGCTATTGTCCACACTGTAAAACAGCAAAGCCTTTTATTAATCAACTAGCGCAAACCTACCCCTGGCTGACGCTGCACAGTTATGATGTGGTTGATAACCCGGCCAATCAAAAACGCTATTTACAGATGGCAGAGCAATTGCAGCAACCCGCGAATTCAGTGCCGGCGTTTATTTTTTGTGGGCAGATGATCGTGGGTTATGGCAGTCATGAAACCACCGGGCAAGAGATTAAGGATAAACTGCTCGCCTGTCATCAGCAAAAAGCCAGCCCACAAAGACAGGAGCACGTCACTATTCCCTGGCTGGGTAAGGTTCATTATCAGGACTTTTCTCTGCCCGTCTTTACTCTGGTGATTGCGGCACTGGATGCATTTAATCCATGCGCCTTTTTTATCCTGTTTTTCCTGCTCAGCTTAATGGTGCAACACCGTAGCCGGGCGCGTATGCTGGTGATAGGCTGTACCTTTGTCCTTTGTTCGGGGCTGATGTATTTTTTATTTATGAGTGCCTGGCTCAACCTTTTTCTTATCACCGAGCAACTCATCTTTATTAGCGCCGTTGCGGGACTGATAGCGGTTAGTTTTGGCTTGATCAATATCAAAGATTATTTCTTTTTTAAACAAGGGGTTTCATTGTCTTTATCGGATAATGCCAGAACCAGGCTGTTTGCCCGAATGCGCACTCTGACACAATCAGGCAGTTGGTCTACGATGATTTTTGCCACCATCATTCTCGCCGTTGCAGCGAATAGTTATGAGTTATTATGTACCGCTGGATTGCCGATGGTCTATACCCGGGTGCTAACGCTCAATGATTTAACCAGCACGCAATACTATTTATATCTGGCTTATTACAATGTCATTTATATTATTCCTTTACTGCTGATTGTCATATTATTTACCCTGACATTAGGCAGAAAAAAATTGTCCGAGCAAGAGGGGCGCTTATTAAAGCTTTTATCAGGCAGCATGATGCTAGGCTTAGGCTCGATATTGCTGCTAAAACCGGCGTTGTTAAATAATATGCTGGTTTCGGTCGGGGTGATTTCCGGGGCTATGGTGCTGACGCTAGTGGTTGCTGTTGTGCAAAAGTGGCGGTCGTGAAAGCGCCTTATTTATCCAGCTTTGACTCTTCAATGGTAAAAATTGGTGCCCCATTTAAAGCGGGATAGGTTTTCACGATGAACTCAATAAAGGAAAATACCAAGCACTTTTAGCCTATGCTTGACATATGCCTTGGTTCGCATATACTTTAAACAAAGTCCAGATAGGAGGTTTTATTATGCGCACTGCATCCTTATTTAAAAATGGTAATAACCAGGCCGTTCGGCTGCCAAAAAACTTTGAGTTTGAAGGGGTTACTGAAGTTGAAATAAAAAAGGAAGGTGAATCCATTATTCTTACTCCAAAACGAAAATCATGGACTAGCTTTTCAAACATTGAGAAGGCTGATAGTGATTTTCTCCTTGAACGGAGTGATGTAATAGAAGAGGGGCGGGTTAAATTTTGAAAAAAATGTATATGCTGGATACCAATATCTGCTCCTTCATTATGCGCGAGCAACCACTCAGTGTTTTAAATGCTCTTCAAGCTCATGTTGAAAACCGGGATAGAATTGTAATTTCAGCAATTACATATTCAGAATTACGTTTTGGGGCGATTGGTAAGAAAGCCTCACCTAGACATAATTTTATTATTGATGAATTTATGGTGCGAGTAGATGCAGTTTTAGCATGGGATAAAGCGGCTGTAGAAATGACAAGCAAAATAAAAAAGCTATTAAGTGATCAGGGTAATCTTATCGGCAATAACGATACTATGATTGCAGGTCACGCAATCTCTGCAAACTGTATACTTGTGACTAATAACACCAAAGAATTTAAGCGCGTACCCGAGCTGGCTCTTGAAGATTGGGTTTGAGAATTAGCGTCACATGACAAGGTAGGCAAAAATTCCGCCCACCCTTGTCACACCAACAGTACTACTTACTCAACAATACGCGCCCGCACACTACGCCCCTTAACCTTACCTCGGTTAAGATAATTAACGGCTTTATATACAGCCGCTCGTTCAATGGCAACATAGCTGGAAATATCAAAAATATCAATTTTACCTATTTGTGACCCTGCTAAACCAGCCTCTCCCGTTAATGCACCTAAAAGATCGCCAGGGCGCATTTTGTTTTTCCGGCCTGCATCCAGCTGTAGAGTCACCATAGGGGACTGTATGCTAAAACCGGGCTGGCGCTTTAAAGATTCAACCGGTTTACATTCACAGCTGTGTTGCTGATATTCTTCAATGGCTTTAACGCGCTGCTGTTCAAGTTCCGTAAACAGGCTGAAGGCCATTCCTTTTTCCCCTGCCCGACCCGTACGACCAATCCGGTGTACATAAATTTCAGGGTCACGTGGTAACTCATAGTTAATCACTGCTTTTAGTGCTTTAATATCAAGCCCCCGGGCTGCGACATCGGTTGCCACCAGTACCGAGCAGCTATGATTGGCAAAACGTACCAGTACCTGATCACGCTCGCGTTGCTCCAAATCGCCATGAATGGCTAAAGCTTCAATCTGATGGTTATACAGGAAGCGTGCGACCTCATCACACTGTATTTTTGTATGGCAAAATACCAGCGTTGTTTCGGGTTTATAGTGCTCAAACAAGGCTAATAGGGTGTCATCTCGCTGGTGCTTTTTAACCTGATAAAACGACTGCTCTATCACGCTACTGCTATGCTCAGATTCGACCGAAACAGTGATAGGATCGCTTAAAACCGCATGACACATTTTTTTGATTGAGTCTGGATAGGTTGCCGAGAAAAGTAGGGTCTGGCGTGTTTTTGGTGTTTGCTCGATAATCTCGGTAATCACATCATTAAAACCCATATCCAGCATTCTATCGGCTTCATCCAGCACTAATGTTTTTAAGCCGTCCAGAATCAAAGTCCCCCTATCCAAATGATCCTGAATACGCCCCGGGGTTCCCACAATAATGTGTGCACCATGCTCAAGCGAGTCTTTTTGCATTCTAAAGGGCTTGCCACCACAGAGTAATACCAGTTTAATATTAGGCGTACTACGCGCCAGTTTGCGTAACTCTTTACCGACTTGGTCAGCCAATTCCCGGGTTGGGCATAATATCAGTGCCTGTGCGCCAAAAAAACGCGGATTAATCTGTGCTAATAAACCTATGCCAAACGTTGCGGTTTTACCGCTGCCTGTTTTTGCCTTGGCGATCAGATCCTTGCCTTGCAGCACATGGGGTAAGCCCTGTGCCTGTATCGCGGTCATTTTTTTATACCCAAGCGAATCCAGGTTAGCAATTTGTGCGCTAGAAATAGGCAAAGAAGAAAAACTGTCGCTGCTCATAAATTTGATTCCGTCA
>DAOVWV010000183.1 GCA_030636485.1 Methyloprofundus sp. | reverse complement strand
GCTGGTTGGTCTGTTGTGGTTTTTATCAGGGGGTAAACAAGCTGAGCCATCAAGCGGGGAGAGTTCGGAACAGCCTTTATTGATACCTGAGTCAGTGCCTGAAAGCAGTACAGATGCTGAGGAAGAGAAGTATGACTTCGCAGCGCAGCTGCCATTTTATGATCAGGACGACTGGACTTTTGAAACAGTAGGTGAATCCTTGCCTGAGCTGGATCAGAGTGATGCAGAGTATAGCCGGGATTTATTGCTTGTTGCGTCACAGCTACAGCCATTTTTATTTAACAAGCAACAGGTTAGGAAAGCGGTTCTTTCTATTAACGATATGGCGCAAGGTTTACGTCCGCCTGCAAAGCGGTTGCGTGAAATATCCTTTCCCCGGCCTTTTTCGGTCACTGAGAAAGAGGGGAGGCTGTATATTTCAGCGCAAGCATATCATCGCTATGATAGCCTGGCGTTAGCGATTAATTCTATTAATAAACAGGCCGCCGTTGCTTTGTACAAAAAGTATTTGCCACTTTTTCAAATTGTATTTGCTGAGCTTTCCTATCCCGATAATTATCAGCTCATGGATAGCATTAAAGCGGCAACGGGTAAAGTCTTACAGGCACCTGTGATAACAGGAAAAATAGAAGTCATTCACCCGTCGGTACGTTATAAATTTGCAGACCCTAAGCTGGAAAAGCTAAGTGCTTTGGATAAGCAAATGTTGCGTATGGGGCCTGAGAATACCCGCATGATTCAAAATAAACTGCGTGAATTGATTGAGGCTCTGATTGCAGCGGAGCGGGGTTAATACGCTAATCAGCTTATTTGATATACGTTCCTTAATAGAAATAAGGTAAAATACCCGCAATTTAATTTTAGTCTGGAAAAGGAAGATATGTCTCAAGAATTAGTGGCGGAGTTGAAAACATTGTTGATTGAAGGTTTGCATTTAGAGGATGTGAGTGCTGAGGAGATTATTGCTGATGAGCCTTTGTTTGGCGAAGGATTAGGCCTGGATTCAATTGATGCCTTGGAAATTGCTGTGTTACTGGATCGGAAATACGGCGTTAAAATTACTTCCGAGGATGACCGCAATCAACAGATTTTTGCTTCATTGAATTCATTGGCTGAATTTGTTGCGCAAAACAGAACAAAATAACGTCTTTATGCAAACCTTACTACGCGGTATTTTGGGCAGCCTGTTTTTTTTGCTCTACCCTTATCTTGTCTATAGAGGAGTGCAGGAAGGCGTGGTTTGGTTTGCACCGCTTATCATCGGAAGTGTTTACTTTTATCAGGCAGTAAAAGCACGAAAAAAAAATATACGTCTGCAAAAACTTGGCATTGTGACTATTCTATTTTTAGGGGCTGTTTTTTATCAGGATATGATGGCTAAGCTGATTCCTATTTTTATTCAGCTGAGTTTAATGTTGTTTTTTGGCAGAACCCTCTTAAAAGGCAGGGGGCCATCCTTGGTTGAGCGCTTTGCAAGTCTTGAATTCCCCGAAATTCCTCCTGTTCTACAGCGCTATTGTCGGCATTTGACGATCATGTGGGTCGGTTTTTTTGCTTTTAATGTTGTTGCCTGTGTCATATTAGCGCTTTTTGCGCCAGTAGAGTGGTGGGCAATCTATACCGGTGTGTTGATTTTTGCATTGACCGCAGTACTGATGATTGCTGAATATATTTGGCGGTTTTTTCTGTTTCGTAGAATTGATTTGCCAAGTGCAGAAATTCCAGGCGTAAAAGAAACCGCTAAAACCATGTGGGTCAATGGCCGTAAAATCTGGCTAGATGTACAGGCTAGTTAATGATATATGATTAAAAAAACGATAGCTTTGTTTGTGTGTTGCTTCTCTTTTCACTGTCTGGCACTAGATACTATGGAAAGCGTGATGCAGCGCATGAAACCACAGACAGCAGTAAAAACCAGTTATCAGGAAACCCGTTATATGGGCTTGTTTGATGATGATTGGCAGGGCAGTGGTTTTTTATATGCCGCAACACCTGATACCATGCTCAAACAGCAGCTCAAACCGGATGTTGAGCTAATGGCCGCCGTTGGAAGACAGCTGACTTACCATAAGCCAGCAACGGAGGTATACCATCAACTACAGCTAGATGAAAGCAACGCCATGATGTCGAGCCTGGTCGCCTTTAAAGCCATGTTGACGGGTAATCTAGTGACTTTACGTCAGCGCTATACGCTGAAATTTATCAGCGCTGAGTCATCCTGGACGCTAGAAATGATTGCTAAGGAGCATGAGCCAGATGAAGAGCCTATTAAAATTATTATGCAAGGCTTGACTGAACAGGCGGCTAATAAAATGACCGTGGAGTTGCCTGATGGTGACCGTAGTCTCTATGTTTTAAGTCAACCACAACAAGGGGATAGCATTAAGCAGGCTATGCTGGATTTAATGCAATCACTTAACAGGCATTAGCGATGCGAGTTTCTTTACCTTCGCTGGTATTTTTCGTGTGCCTGCCGCTACTTATTGCTTTAGCTGTTTTTACTACACAGTTTAAAACGGATATTTCTGCCTTTGTTATTGCGGGCGATAATGCCGAAGAAATTTTATTAGCCAGTGAAATACAGTCTGGCACCTTATCGCGGCGTTATATTTTATCGGTCGATGCGGGTGAGAAGGGGCAGGTTGCGGCAGCCTTTATGCAAAACTGGTTAAGACAATTAAGGTCTATTCCAGGTGTGGTTGATGTCTGGGCCAGCGATGAAAGAAAAGGCGCTTTTGGCGCTCTATCCGCTTTATATGCACCCCATGCAGCACAGTTATATAGCTATAAAGCTGAAGAGGCTCTTGCTGAAATCTTAACCGAACAAGCATTGAATGAGCGAGCTGCCGGCCTAAAGCAGGCACTGCTTTCACCGCAAGGGCGCTTGATAAAGAAAATAGCCGTCCAGGATCCTTTACTGCTTTCTCTGAATGGCTTTAAAGCGATTGCAAGCCAGTTACAAAATAACAGCGTTCAAACGGCACAATTTGCGAATGTAATTTTAGAAACAGAAATGTCAGGTATGAATGTACCTGAGCAATTAAAGATTCAACAGCAAATTAGCGGGTCTTTTGCGACACTGTTAAACCCGGACGATGCATATCAGCTAGATATGACCGGTGTACCTTTGTTTGCCGCTGCAACGCAAACAATGATAGAGGGGGATATTAAATTTATCAGCATTTTCTCTTCTTTGGCATTGATGTTGCTATTTCTGCTGATTTTTCGCTCATTCCGGGTTTTATTCTGGGTGTTTTCTTTGCTGATGATGGTCATGACGGTCGCCGTTTTAATGACTAATTTTGTCTTTGGCTCGGTACATGGCATGACCATTGCGATTGGCTCAACGTTGATTGGGATTTGTATTGATTATCCTATTCATGCCATTGTTCATGCGCAAGGTTTGCCACAGGAACAGCGCCTAACTATTATCAGGCGGATCTTTCCCAGTTTGCTGATGGGCGCGGTAACGACTTTAATTGGTTATATTGCGCTCGGTTTATCAGGTTATCCCGGTTTTCAGCAAGTGGCTGTGTATACAGCAACGGGGATTGTCGTCTCTTTACTGTTAACCCGTTATTTATTCCCGCGCTTGATGACTGGAGAGGCAAAAGAAATAACGCCTTTCTGGTTTATTGTCTTCTGGACAGGTTTTTGCCAGCGTTATCGCCGAGGATTGCTAATAACGCTTATCGTTTTGTCCGTAGCGGGAGTGGTGCAACTGGATCGATTGCAATGGATGCAGGACTTACAGCAACTCACCCCCGAATTGGACTATTTAAAAGTCACTGATAAAAAAATCCGTGAACGTATGATCAGCATGGAGCCAGGGCGTTTTATCCTGGTGAGTGGTGAAAACGTTGAGCAGACGTTACAGCGTGCTGAACAAGTTTACCAGCGTTTGGATAGAGTAAAGCAGGCGGGTGATTTAGAGGATTATTTTGGGCTTTATCCGTGGCTATTATCTGCCGAGCAACAGCGAGAAAATCAAACGCGCTTATTAAATGCCTTAAATGATCAGCAACGTGAGTTTTGGCGCAGTGCCTTGCGAGCGCAAGGTTTGTCCGTTGCCCGATTGGGCGAATTAGATTATACCCAAGCTGAAACCCTAGGCTTACAGGCGGTTTTACAGTCACCGATTACAAAACTTATCAGTAATCAAATTGTTGTCACCGAGCAGCGGGTCTTGCTAATGATCTGGCTGGGCAAACATAATCCTGATGGGGTACATAATTCATTATCCTATTTGGATCACGTACAATACTTTAGTCAGCGTGACTTGCTTAACCGTATGACCGTCAGTTACCAGCGCCGGGCAGAAGTCACTTTATTATCAGGCCTGGCTTTAATCACCTTTTTGTTATGGCTGCGTTATAAAAGTTTTATATTGACCCTACAGACTTTATCACCTGCATTTTTAGCCGCGTTATTGATCCTGGCTTTTTGGGCATGGACGGGGGAGGCGATTAGCTTTTTGCATTTAGTGGGCTTTTTATTAGCCGTCGCCATTTGTGTCGATTACGGGATAAAAACTACTGTCAAACCAGCGGTTTTCGTGTTCATCCTCAAACCGGATCGGGCGACCCATCTGCACCGTGTCATCAATGATTTGCCTGCGGTGGCGTCCGGTTTCAGTAGGCGGGG
>DAOVWV010000215.1 GCA_030636485.1 Methyloprofundus sp. | reverse complement strand
GCCCTGTTTTTTGCCATGATACTTTCCGATGCGGGTTATGCCGCTGTTTTCATGATTTTTTTAGCATTAAAATGGCAAGGGATGGGGCAATCACCTAAAGGCATTCGTTTTCGCCAACTGCTACTCGTCACGCTCGTCAGTTCATCGCTCTGGGGAGTTCTCGTGGGTAGTTATTTTGGTATGAGCCCAGAAGTGGGTACGCTAGTAGAAAAATTTAAAATATTTGATATTAATGATTTTGATACCATGATGAAAATATCTATTTTTGTGGGCGTGATACATGTTGCCTTGGCTAATCTGTTACGCGCTTATCAGCTCAAACAAAAAACCACCCGGTATGCATCAATGGGCTGGGCACTCTTTGTGATAGGCGGTTTTATTTTATGGCAGGCTGAAGACACTCATTCAGCGGTCTTACAACAAAGTGCCACCTTTAGTTTATCGCTCGCTGTCATTGCATTATTATTCTTTAGCAGCGATAGAAAAATCCATAGCCCAGTCGATTTTATTTTACGTTTATTTGATGGTATTAAAAGCCTGACCGGGATTACTAAAATATTCGGTGATGTCTTAAGTTATATGCGCCTATTTGCACTAGGGCTTGCCAGTGCATCTTTGGCCATTACCTTTAATGACCTCGCGAGCCAGGTATATCATGCTATGCCTGGAGTGGGCTTATTATTCAGTATACTCATTTTACTGATTGGTCATACACTGAACATTATGCTGGGTATTATGAGTGGTGTCGTACATGGCTTACGTTTAAATTTTATTGAGTTTTATAATTGGAGTGTGTCTGATGAAGGCTACCCATTTAAAGCATTTTCTAAAAAAGAGGGTTACTAATGAATGATTTTGTGATTGTTTTAGGCTGGATTGGTCTTTATGCCCCCATGGCTTTAGGTGCATTAGGCAGTATTATGGGCTGTGCCATTGCAGGACAGGCCGCTATTGGTGCTATGCTGGATACCGACAGTGGCTATGGGCGCTATGTTGGGGTTTCCGCAATGCCCTCTTCACAGGTCATTTACGGTATTGTGGTGATGTTTACGCTGAATAGAACGGTAACAGCTGAAGTATCCCCAGGCTTGTTTGCCATTGGGGTATTATCTGGCATTGCCCTGATGTTTAGTGCCATTTATCAGGGACAATGCTGTGCATCAGCAATCCATGCTTCCAAAGCCAAACCTGAAATTTTTGGTTTATCCGTTGCACCAGCAGCCATTGTTGAAGGTTTTGCAGTTTTTGCCTTTATTTTTGCTTTAGTGCTGAGTGCTAATATTCCTCAAGGGTAATCATTATGGATGAACAACATTCCAAAGCGACCTCATCAGGTGTAGAAAACCTAATTCGGCGCTTACGAGACCAGGGCGTTGATGCCGGAAAGGAAAAGGCGGAAAGTATCGTACTGGATGCGCAAAAACGTGCTGAATGGATTATTGAAGAAGCAGAACTAGAAGCCAAACTATTGCTTGCCCAAGCTAAAGAGCAAAGTGATGCGCTACGCAGTTCAGGTGAAGATGCATTAAAATTAGCGACCCGGGATGCTTTATTAAAACTACGCGATACCTTATTAAGTAGTTTTAGTCATGAAGTAAAGCGTGTCGTTGGGCAAAAAATGGATCAGCAGGCTTTTCTGGAAAAGATTATTTTACAGCTGGCGGGTAAAACCCGTGAGCAGCTGGATTTGGATAATGAAGAAAAAATCAGCATTTTCCTACCTAATAACCCTGTCGGTGTAGATGAGTTAAAAAGCAACCCGGATGAATTAAAGGTCGGGACTTTAACCCACTATACTGCCGCCATTGCTGCCGACATGCTGCGTAAAGGTGTTTCCATACAGGTTGCAGATGATGTCAAGGGTGGCATATCGGTGAGATTAAAAGAAGATGATATGGTGATTGATTTTACCGATGAAACACTTTCAGCACTGTTATTAGAACATCTACAACCACGTTTTAGAACGCTATTGCAAGGTATCGTAAAGTGAAACGGCGGAATGCTTACGCGATGCTAATGTCAGGTTTGCAACCCCACCCACTGTCTTTATGGGATCTTGAAAATAAACCGGCCTCAAGAATACATCTGGAGCGGCGTTTAACTTTATTGCAAGATCAGGATCGGCAACAATTAGAGCAAATAGTCAGTATCCTGCACTGGGCTAGAATGGATGCAGAAAACAGTAGTGATGCCAAAATAGCGGCGGAAGCTGAAAGAGTCATTCAGTCCATTGATAATCCTTTATTACGTGAAACCATTATATGGCGCATGGAGTTGCGCACTATCATGACGGCTATTCGTCGTCGTAAACTGGGCATGAATGCCCCCCCCAAAAACCAGCGCTGGGGCTATGGGCAAGTCGTTCCTTTTATCCTTAAAAACTGGCAAATAGAGGATTTTTCTTTAAGTCATCGTTTTATCTGGATTAAACAGGCAAACATGCTGTTTGAAACGGAACAAAGTGTTGAACTGGAAAAATTATTATTAAACCTAAGCTGGCAACATTATGAAAGAATAGGACAGGCACATTATTTTGACTTTGAAGCCGTGGTCATTTATGTACTACGCTGGAATATTGTGCATCGCTGGGTGCAATGCGATAAACAAATAGCCATGCAACAATTTGAAAAGCTGGTCAATGATGGTTTAGGTGAGTACCTGGAAGACAAGGATTTAAGCTAAAAATATATGTTATTAGAAACCTTTAGTGTTGCCCGTGATTTTGGACGTATTCACCAAATATCATCTATTCTGATTCATTATGGTTTTGGAGAAATGGTACGCCGACTAGGCGTAGCCAGCCTTGTAGAAAGTGCCGGGCATATCTTAAAGTGGCAAGAAGTTGAAGATCTCACCCATATTGAGCCACCTGTTAGGATGCGCCGCGCGCTTGAAGACATGGGGCCGACCTTTGTTAAGTTAGGACAAATCCTTGCCACCCGGGTTGATTTATTTCCCCCCGATTGGCTAGAAGAATTTAAAAAGCTACAAGATCAGGTAAAGACGCTTCCCTATGCTGAATTGCGTGCGCAAATTGAAGAAGATTTAGGTGCAGATCCTGAAGAAATATTTGCAGAATTCTATACAGAGCCATTAGCTGCCGCCTCTATGAGTCAGGTTTATAAAGCCCGCTTACAGGATGGCAGCTCCGTTATTGTAAAAATCCGTCGTCCAGGAATTCGTAGCATAATCGAAGCCGATTTACGCCTCCTGACTCAACTAGCTGACATAGCCGAGCAAGAAATTAAATCATTACAACGCTATCGCCCCAGAGAAATAGCACATCAATTTACGCTATCCATGCGGCGAGAACTGGATTTGGCAGCAGAATGCCGTAATGCAGAGCGTATGATGACAAGCTTTAAAAATGAAAAGAGCATTGTTATTCCTAAAGTGTATTGGCAATGGACGAGTGAACGCATTAATGTACAGGAATTTATTGATGGCATACCGGGCAATGATATTGAGTCCATTGAAAAATCAGGTTTAGATAGAAAAATACTGGCAAAGCGCGGGGTTGAAGCGGTTTTAAAAATGATTCTGGAAGATGGATTTTTTCACGCTGACCCACATCCTGGCAACTGCTTTTATCTCAGCGGTAACCGTATTGCATTTATTGATTTTGGCATGGTAGGCCGGCTTTCCCTAGAGCGGCGCGAACAAGTATTAAACCTGATGCGTGGTTTGATTAATAAAGATTCTCGGCGTGTTGTTAAGGTTTTACTGCAATGGAGTACCCAGGCATCCTCACATAATAAGGAAAGCTTTTTTCTGGATATTGATGGCTTTATTGATCAATATCATGATATTCCTATCAAAGAACTGAATATTACCGAGTTATTAAATAATTTAACGACTCTGTTACGCGACCATCAGCTCAATTTACCCGCTGATTTAAGCTTATTATTCAAGGCGTTTATAACGTTGGATGGCTTAGGCCGTCAACTAGACCCCGAGTTTAATTTAGTTGAAGTGGCTTCACCATTGATACAGCGAATTTTTTTAGCGCGCTATAGCCCTGATGCTTTCTTAAAAAGAGGCAAAGACAACCTATTGAATCTAGCAGAATTATTAACGGATCTACCTCAGGATTTACACCAGCTTATGGAGTCCATACGGCAAGGAACGTTAGGGGTAAAAATTGACATCAATAAGCCTGACTGGTTGAGTAAAGAATTAGATCGCACGGTTAATCGCCTGTCCGTTAGCCTAGTCACGTCTGCCTTGATAGTAGGTAGCTCTATCGTC
>DAOVWV010000225.1 GCA_030636485.1 Methyloprofundus sp. | reverse complement strand
TTAACCGTTGAACATAAAGTGATTAAGACATGGAATTAGAGCTTGCCACAACGGATCAAGGTTTTTTGCTGGATATGAAGCGGTGGGATAAGCAGGTCGCTGAGTGTCTCGCCAGTATTGAGGGTATAGAATTAACCGCAGCACACTGGGAAATCCTGGACTTTATCCGTCACTTTTATCAACAATACCAATACTTACCGAATGCCCGTGTTTTTAGCAAGGCGATTAAGCATGAGCTGGGTGCAGAAAAGGCAAATAGTCGATATTTACTGAAATTATTCCCCGAAGGGCCGTTGAAATATGCCTGTAAAATAGCAGGTTTGCCTAAACCACCGAGTTGTTTATAGGCATTGAGGCAAGGGGAGTTTGCTGTAGGTTGGATGAGCTTATCTAGCGTAGCGCAGATAATGAAATTCGACATTTTGGAGTCCCTCTCTATGTCGGATTTCGTTTTTTAATGCTGCGCAATAAAAAATCTCATCCAACCTACGTTTAATATTATGTTTTATACGGCTTTGTTTCTTAACTTAACGGAGTCTTTAAGCCACTTGTTTTTTGCGATACCAAAGCACAGCGATAGCAATAAACGCTAGCGAAAAAACCACCATATTACCTTGTTTTATATACTCAATAACCGTTTCTCCATAATAAAAATAAAGTGTAAAGAAGCAGGCGGTGGAGATGGTGCAGGCGAGTAAATCGGATAATGCGAATTTTATAAAATTCATTTTCCCAAGGCCAGCGGTTAAAAACAAAGCATTTCTAACGCCAAATGGGATAAAGCGCCCCAGAATTAATGTAATCACACCATAGTTTTCATAATAGGCAGAAATTTTAGTGATCCTTTCCGGCGATACCATATTGGCAAAAAAGCGTATCTCCAATAGCTTAGGCCCGAAGATCCTCCCCAAACTATAGCAGATCAAGTCAGACAAATAAGCACCCATATAAACGCCAATAAACAAATGCGGTAAATATTCGGGATGGCTGCTTGCCAAAATAGCAGAAATAAAGATCATGGCATCTTCAGAGACGGGTATATTAAAGCCGGCTAAAAGTAGAGCGCCAAAAATAATAAAATGGGCATACTGGATATTGCCCTGAATGATTTGTATAAGTTCTTCCATAGTCGTTTTTATTGTTAAAGGAAAATTGAATAGCCACTATTATCCTAAAAACATCCGTTGAACGCTATTTATTCTATATTTTTCCATCGGGTCGGGTAAGTGCAGCGGATTTACCTCGTATTATGTCAGTTTCATCAGCGCGATGAAGGGGGTAAACCATGCTCTAATAGCTTGGTAAACTTATCGGCCGAAACAGGTTTACTATAATAGTATCCCTGTATTTCATCACAGCCTTTTTCAATCAGCATATTTAATTGCTCTGGCGTTTCAACACCCTCTGCAAGCGTTATCAGGTTTAAACTTTTTGCCAGACTGATAATGGCCGTCACAATATTTTCTGTATCCTGACTCTCAAGCATGGTTTGAGTAAATGATTGGTCGATTTTTAATTTATGTAAGGAAAAACGCTGTAAATAACTTAATGAAGAATAGCCTGTACCAAAATCATCAATTGATAACTTTATGCCTAAGGCAGCCAATTGTTGCGTGATTTTAATCGCTGATTCAGCATTTTTCATGGCGACACTTTCTGTTAATTCTAGTTCTAAATAATGGGGCGCTAATTTAGTGTGTTGCAAAAGAGCATCGATTTTTTCAAATAATACACTTTCATTGAACTGAGCCAAAGACAGGTTGACAGCAATGGTTATCGGTATATAGCCAGCATCATGCCAGGTTTTTGTTTGTCTAATGGCTTGCTGTAGTACCCAGTCACCGATAGGAATAATGAGCCCGGTATCTTCGGCGACAGGAATAAATTCAGCGGGCGAAACGATTCCCCACTCTGGGTGTACCCAGCGTAATAATGCTTCCGCAGCAGTCACCTTTTTCGTTTTTACATCAATGACGGGTTGGTAATATAAAACTAATTCATTATTGCCAACAGCATGGCGTAAATGATTTTCAATTTTCATTCTGCGCATCGTCAGGATTTGCATTTCCTGAGTAAAAAAACGGTATTGATTCCGGCCTTGATCTTTGGCTTGATATAGTGCGGTATCCGCATTTTTATACAGCGTTTCATAGTCCTGACCATTGTCTGGAAATAAACTGATACCAATAGAAGATGAGATATATAATTTATTTTGCTCAATATAAAAAGCACTGGACATCGCCTTAACAACTTTTTCTGCAACGATGGCAGCCGCTTTAAAATCGGTGTCAGGTAATAAAATATTAAATTCATCACCGCCTAGGCGAGAAATTGTATCCTCTTCTCTTACCACAGATTTTAAGCGCTGTGCGACGTCTATTAATAACTGATCGCCAATGGAATGCCCTAGGGTATCGTTAATGTTTTTAAAGTGATCCAAATCTAAAAACAATAAACCAAACTGGGTTTTATTACGTTCTGCAAGTAGGGTTTCGTGGTCAATATGTGCTTTTAACAATATCCGGTTGGGTAAATCAGTGAGTGGGTCATAATGCGCCATATGCTCAATCTGTGCTTCTGTTTCCTTATGCTGAGAAATATCTGCAAAAATGGCAATATAATTAATAATTTGCCCTTGCTTATCTTTAACCGCACTAATTGTCATCCACTCAGGAAAAATTTCACCATTTTTTCTGCGGTTCCATACTTCCCCTTGCCAGTAACCCGTTGCATCTAACTCTTGCCACAGAGTACGATAAAAATCACGATTATGACGACCAGAGGAGATAATATTCGGGTTCTTTCCGATGACATCTTGTGCATGATAACCGGTGATTCTGCTAAACGCCGAGTTAACTGAAATAATCTGGTTATTGCCATCGCTGATGATAATGCCTTCCTGGCTTTGAGCAAAAACTTTTGCTGATAATTCCATGGCTTCTTCCGCCTTTTGCCTTGCTGCTTCACGGTCGATAGCATCCAGTGCAAAGGTCAGGTCGGTGCCTAGCTCGGTCAGTAACTGAATGACTTCAGTTGAAAAATAATCAGCTATTTTTGAATAGACATTTAACACTGCAAAGGCTTGATTGCCTCTAAGAATAGGGATTGCACAGCTGGAGGCCCAATTAAATGAGTGGGCTTTTTGATGCCAGGGCTGGGTACGGGTATCGCTTAATAGTTGGTTGGCTGTGACTACTTGCTTTTTACGGTAGGCGATACCTGTAGGTCCATTTCCCTCGGCAATATCTGCACTAACGGAGATATTTAGTTCATCCAGGTAGCGTAAGTTTTCACCGGCACTGGCAATGGGGATGATACGTTGGTCAGATTCTCTTTTTACACCGACCCAGGCCATACTTAAATTGCCAAATTTGACCGTGATGCGGCATAACTCTTTAAATAGTTCAGTTTCATCGCTGATATGTGCAATGGCATGGTTAACCTGGCTCAGTGTTGCATATAAATCAGAGAGGTATTGAATTCTTTCCCTATCCATTTTGCTTTGTGTCACATCAATCATAAAGCCCATTAATTCAGCGACTTTTCCATTATTGACCACTACGTGAACCACATTTCTTAACCAGAGGGTCTTGCCACTGGCTGTGATCATTCTATATTCAAATTCGTGATTCCTTAATGCTTGAGTTTCATTTTTACAATAATCCAATACCCAGGACTTATCAATGTCATGTAAGTGTTCTTGCCAGAATCCCGGGGAAAGCCATTGTTCATTGGAGTATCCTAGCAATGCTTCAGCCTGTTCACTCACGAAAGTGAATTGAAAGCTTTCAACATCAAGCCGCCAGAAAATAGCGGATTGTACTTGTATTAATTCTCTGAATAATTCTTCGCTTTGTGCCAGTTTGTTGTGGGTTAAAGTCAGCTCTATATAATTTTTCTGTAAAGTGCTGGATTGTTGCTGTAGCTTATGAGCCAGTTGTGTTGCTTGTGCCTCTGCGAGCCGCCGCTCTGTTACTTCAGATGATAAAATCTGGTTTTGTTCATTGAGTTCAGTTTTAGCCAGTTCCGTGCTCTCATGAAGTAAAATGATCCACCAGGCGGCAATGCTGGAAAACAGTGCAAAGACAAAGAAAAGCAGATAAAAACCTGATGCCATTAGGTTCACTATGCTTTTATCAAGGCTCTCAGTTTGAATGGAAAGTGA
>DAOVWV010000081.1 GCA_030636485.1 Methyloprofundus sp. | reverse complement strand
TAGAAAAATCAATTGTGTTGGCACTGGAAAATTATCCTGGGCTTAAGTTTCTAACAACAAAAGAGTTAGCTGACAAATATGCTAATAATGATTTAAGCTTGATAGAGCTATCTTCTTTGATTCGGCTCGGTGTTGCTATGGATAGAGTGTGGGCCTATCAAATGATCAGAAAATGGCTTTATATCAGTGGACTGGTTGTGCCTTTTTTGGTGTTTAACAAATTTATTTTTCAGCTCGCTAAAATATAACCAGTACGTTATTTGCCCACACTTGTAACCTCCCATGAAGTATATGCTACACAATATTTATCAGACAATAATTGGCTTTTAACAATGACAAACCCCTTATTATTAATTACAGAGCTTTTTTTACCCACAAAAGGTGGAACAGCTGTTTCTTTTGACGATGATTTTAGCCGGTTGGGAGGGAAGGAGGTTCATATTGTGACCGCAGACGTTCCTGGCTCAAAAGAGTTTGATCTTGAGCACCCTAATAGCATTTACCGACTCACTCTTAAAAGGCATTTATGGCTAAAGCCTGAGTCGTTGCTTATTTATCTTAAACTGTTACAAAAATCATTATGGCTGACAATGAGCCAAGGTATAACAAGTGTTTTTGCCGGCCGGGCATTGCCGGAGGGTTTGATTTCATTGCTTGTTGGCCGTTTGACAAGGCGCTCTGTACTTATTTATGCGCATGGCGAAGAGCTGACGGGCTGGGGTCGGGGAAGAAAATTTCAAGCGATGTGTTTTGCATTAAGCCGGGCTGATTGGGTGCTTGCCAACAGTGATAATACCAGAGATACTTTAATCAATTTAATCGGTGTTGACCCTGAACATATTGTTCTGGCTTACCCAACGGTTGATGAGGAAAGGTTTTACCCTGATGCAAGTGATTATAATTTAAGAAAGTCAATTGGCCTGGATGACAGGAAAAAACTAATTTTATCAGTAGGGCGGCTGCAAGCAAGAAAAGGTTTTGATAATGTGATTCGTTCTCTGCCTCTATTGGTCAGTGACGGAGTGGATGTTGAATATGCATTGATAGGAATAGGTGAAGAACAGGAGTCTTTGCAGCAACTGGCAGAAGAGCTAAAGGTTGAAAACCGAGTGCACTTTTTGGGGCATGTCAGTTATGACGATTTACCTCGGTGGTATAATACCTGTGATCTGTTTGCTATGCCTAATCGAGATATCAATGGTGATAGCGAAGGCTTTGGGCTGGTCTTTTTAGAAGCTGCCTCATGTGCAAAGCCTGTTGTTGCTGGCATTGCCGGAGGAACTGCTTCTGCGGTACTGGATGGAGAAACCGGGCTGCGCATCGATGGGGAAAATATGCCTGAGATTGTAAAGGCTATTGGCTCTATTTTGCGTGATCCTGCTGCCGCGAAAGTTATGGGAGATAAAGCGCGTCAGCGTGTACTCGCTAATTTTACGCATCAGCGGCGAGTGAGCCAGTTACGCGAGTTGGTTGCCAAACCCTGATAATTCATTGAGAAGAAAGAGGGCGGTGTATAACGCTTAGCCTCTATTCAGCAAATAAAACCATGGAACGACTTAGATATGATTATTAGAACAAAAGCTCCACTACGTATCGGCTTAGCAGGCGGAGGTACCGATCTTAGCCCATACTGTGATGAATATGGTGGTTATGTTTTAAATGCAACGATTGATTTATATGCATACTGTACGCTTGAAGTCACCGAAAATAGTCAAGTTGCATTTGCAACAACGGATAGACATGAGTCTTTTAAGAGTGAGTCAAAGTCAGTATTCGAGCTGGATGGTTATCTTGATTTGCATAAAGGTGTCTATAATAAAATAATACAGGACTATAACGAAGGGCAGGTCTTATCATTAACCATGACGACCTACTCAGATGCACCCGCCGGAAGTGGTTTAGGTTCTTCATCTACCTTGGTGGTTGCGATGCTAAAAGCCTATGTTGAATGGCTGAACCTACCACTGGGTGAGTATGATATTGCCCGGTTGGCTTTTGATATTGAAAGAGACTATGTGGGTATTATTGGTGGAGCGCAAGACCAATATGCTGCAACTTTTGGTGGCTTTAATTTTATGGAGTTTTATGATCATAAAAGAGTGATTGTTAACCCATTGAGAATTAAAAACTGGATTATTGATGAGCTAGAAGCCTCCAGTGTTTTATATTTTACCGGCATAACCCGGCAAGCCTCCATTATTGAAGAAGAAAAAGCAAATACAGTCTCGCGTAATGTCCAGGCTCTGGAAGCCATGAATAGCGCAAAAGCAGATGCTTTAGCCATGAAAGAAGCGGTGTTAAAAGGGGATATGAAATTATTTGCCCAGGTCTTAGGTCATTCCTGGGAGTCAAAAAAGAAAATGGCCGCTTCAATTACTAATGCGGACATAGATACTATCTATGATTTAGCACTGGCTAATGGGGCCTGCTCAGGGAAAGTCAGTGGTGCGGGAGGGGGTGGTTTTATGTTTTTTATGGTGAATCCTGTTGATAAAATGAAACTGGTGAATGCGCTCAATAAACAGGCTGGATGGGTGATCAACTTTCATTTTACAAAAGAAGGAAGCAGAGGCTGGAAAATAATATGAATAAGTTTATAAGCCAACAGATTGAAGAATCTTATAAGGTAAAAGAAAAAATCTTAGCGGATAGTTCATTAATGAGTCTAATTAATGAGGTAGCCGAGAAAGCGGTTGAGACATATAAAAAGGGTCATAAAACACTGATTGCCGGTAATGGTGGTAGTGCCGCTGATGCACAGCATATTGCGGGTGAATTTGTCAGTAAGTTTTACTTTGATAGACCTGGGTTGGCTTCGCAGGCTTTAACAACGGATACGTCAATATTGACCGCAGTCGCCAATGATTATGGATATGAACGACTATTCGCCAGACAGATTCAGGCAAATGGTGATCGTGGTGATCTGTTTATTGCCATTTCTACCAGTGGTAATTCAGCGAATATATTAGAAGCATTAAAAGAATGTAAGGACAAAGGAATTTTCAGCGTTGGGCTGACAGGTGAGTCGGGTGGAGAAATGCTGGATCTATGTGATTACTGTATCAGGATTCCATCATCGTCAACGCCCAGGATTCAGGAAAGCCATATTCTGATAGGACATATCATATGCTCTGTTGTTGAAGAAGCCTTATTTGGTAAGGGGTTTTAATGGAGGCTATCGTTCTGGCCGGTGGTTTTGGTACCCGCTTGCAATCCGTTGTTGCCGATGTTCCCAAGCCAATGGCCATGGTGCATAACAAGCCATTCTTAGAGCATATATTGCTTTACCTAAAAGACAATGGCATCACCAGAGTCATCTTGTCTGTTGGCTATAAATATGAAATCATTGAAGATTATTTTAAAAATTCATTTGCCGGAATAGAGCTTGATTATGCGGTAGAAGAAGAGCCTTTAGGAACAGGTGGAGCGATTCTTAATGCGCTATCAAGCGCCAGGCAAGATAATGTTTTTATTATTAACGGAGATACTTTTTTCAATGTCGATTTAAAAAGTCTGTTATCGAAGCACCTGAGTTACCCATCTGATCTGACCTTATCTTTAAAGCCGATGCAAAACTTTGATCGATACGGCTGCGTAGAAGTGGATGAAAATCATAAAGTGAGTTCTTTTAAAGAAAAGGAACTTGTTGTACAAGGTAATATTAATGGCGGCATATATATTTTAAATAAAAAAATGTTTCAATCATTGGGCCTTCCCAAGGTTTTTTCATTTGAAGAGTTTATGCAAAAAAATATGAATGATATAAATATTTATGCAGATATTATTGATCATTACTTTATTGATATAGGTATCCCGGAAGATTATAAAAAAGCTCAAAATGAATTAGAAAAATACCTATGAAAAAAGCCTTGTTTTTAGATCGTGATGGGGTCATTAATAGAGAGAAAAACTATCTTTATAAAATAGCCGATTTTGAATTTATTGATGGCCTTTTTTCTACCTGCCAATATTTTCAGGAGCAGGGGTACTTGCTGATCATTATTACCAATCAGGCGGGTATCGCGCGTGGAAAATACACCGAAAATGACTTTGCATGTTTAAATGACTGGATGTTAAGACAGTTTTCCAATCAAGGGATATTGATTTCAAAAGTCTATTATTGCCCACATCACCCTGAATTTACCGGTGAATGTTGTTGTCGTAAACCTAATCCGGGGATGATTCTTCAGGCTCAACAGGCATTTGATCTGGATTTATCCAAGTCAATCTTGATAGGAGATAAGAAAGGGGATATTCAGGCAGGTATCAATGCTAACGTTGCGCATAATATATTGGTAAGATCCGGTCATCCTATTGATGAAACAAATACAGCGGCGAGAGTTGTTATAGATTCCATTGCTGACTTGCCTGAGGTATTTGCAGTCTCTTAAGGCGAGAAGTATAGAGAAGTATGCATTCCCAGGCAGAGCCTGGGAATGCAATAAGAGTCGTCTATTAAACCTTAGGCATGTTGGATAATTTTTCCACCACTTTATCACCAAACTCTACCGTACTACTCATATTAACACCTGAGCCAGGCTTGGATAGATCGGCAGTTGAAAAGCCATCAGCAAATACGCCTTGCATTGCAGCCCAGACATTTTTTGCTTCATCCGCCATATCAAAGCTGTTTTCCAGCATCATGGCAACCGAACCAATCATGGAATAAGGGTTGGCTATGTTTTTTCCTGCAATATCAGGTGCCGAACCATGTGATGGTTCATAATAGGATTTTTCATCACCTAGGCAGGCTGAAGGCATTAAACCTAAGGAGCCTAGAATACCACCGCCCTGGTCACTTAGAATATCACCGAACATGTTTTCCATGACCATGACATCAAACTGTGTCGGTTTTAGGCACAATAAAGTGGCAGCCGCATCAACCAGAATATTAATGACTTCTATTTCAGGGTAATCTTTAGCCACTTCTTCCATAATTTCATTCCATAATACGCTGGATTTCAACACATTACTTTTATGAATATTATGCAGCACTTTTTTTCTGTGACTCGCTAACTTAAATGCCTGATGCATAATCTGGCGAATCTGCGCTTCAGTATATTCCAGCGTTTCTTTTACATAACGCTGGCCATTTTCATCAACGCCCATTTCCTTTTCACCAAAATACAAGCCGCCCACTAGCTCACGAACAATAATGATATCAATGCCTTCGCCAATGATTTCCGCTTTTAATGGAGAAAAATGTGCCAATTCTTTAGGTAGCGATAGGGGACGAAAATTTGCGTAAGTATTGTAACGACGGCGCATAGGTAATAATGCACCGCGCTCCGGTTGTTTATCAATGGGAATATTTTTTGATTCCTCATGGCTTAGACCAATAGGGCCTTTAAGAATCGCATCGGCACTATCACAAATATCTTTGGTTTCTTGTGGAAAAGCATCACCGCTTGCAAAATAAGCACAGGCACCAAACAAAGCAGGCATTAATTCAAAGCTGACATCATTGCGTTCTTCAATCAGCTTTAAAACTTTTACTGCTTCCGCTGTGATTTCGGGACCAATTCCATCACCCGCCAAAATTGCGATTTTGTAATTCTTCATTATTTACCTTTAAAAATATTCGTTAAAAACCCGATAGACCCACTATTGCAGATCTAGCTAATAAACCGTCCATTTTACCTTATCTATGGCCGTCATAGCGTTAAAATATCGCGGCAGTTTGATTATTTTCAATACTTGCTTGAAAAATAAGCTTGTAAAAGGTGATGAAATACTTTATTATTTTTTTACTAAACGAACGTTAGGTAATGTCAGTGGATTCTAAAGAATATATTTTACAAACAGCAGTCACTTTGTTTTCTAAGCAAGGCTTTGCGGCCGTTTCCATGCGTGGTCTTGCAAACTCAGTGGGGATGAGTGTTGCCGCTGTTTATCATCATTTTCCCAACAAGCAGGCTTTGTATCTGGAGGCTGTCCATTTTGCATTCGCTAAACAGGCCAGTGCTTTTGATGAAGTGTGGCAGGCGCAACTCACTGCTGATGAGAAGTTAAGTCGTTTTGTTCACTGTTTGGCTCAGGTATTAACAACAGACGTTGATTTTAGACGGTTGATGCAGCGGGAATTGCTTGATGCCGATGATGAGCGTATGCAGCTGTTGGCTAAAGAGGTTTTTCAGGAGCAGTTTAGTCATTTAATGGCTGTTATAGAACAGATGGGGGAATCACGGCAGATTCATTTTTCTGCCTTAAGTGTGATTGCACTGGTGTGCGATATTATTCAAATGCAACCTTTGAGTCGACATCTACCGGGGTGGCGAGCGGAGCATGAAGAGGTCGATTTTATTGCTGGTCAGGTACTGAATTTATTAATGAATGGAATTAAATCTAAAGGATGTCAATGATGAAGAAAAATGCAATTTCAGCCTGGCTTGGGGCTTTTGCTGTTAACCACCCTTGGTGGGTTTTATTATTAAGTCTGATTTTTATCGGGCTGAGTGGGGCAGGGCTAAAGGGACTAGAGTTTACCAATAATTATCGGGTGTATTTTGGCGAGGATAACCCACAGTTATTAGCCTTTGATGCTTTGCAGAATACCTATAGTAAAAGTGATAATGTAATAATGCTGGTAGAGCCTAAAAATGGCGATGTGTTTACCAGAGAGAACCTGCATGCCATTGTGGAGTTAACCAAGCAGGGCTGGCAACTACCTTATTCCAGTCGTGTCGATTCAATTAGTAATTTCCAGCATACCATTGCGCAAGAAGATGATTTGATTGTCGCTGATTTGATAAGCCGACCATTGCAAATGAGCGATGAGCAATTGCACTATGTAAAGCAAATTGCTTTGAGCGAACCCTTACTGAAAGATCGCTTAATATCACCGTCGGGGCATGTCTCAGGCATTAATGTGACCATGCAACTGCCTGGTGCCAATCCGATGGAAGCGATGGAAATAGCCGCAATCGTCAGGAAGATGGTCGCTGAGTTTACTTTAAAATACCCAGATTTGACAGTGCACCTAAGTGGGATGGTGATGATGAATAATGCATTTGGGGAGGCTTCTTTAAATGATAATTCAACCCTGATCCCTTTAATGTATGGAATAGTCCTGTTGGTATTAATTATATGTTTGCGTTCTTTTACGGCAACACTCAGCGTGAT
>DAOVWV010000302.1 GCA_030636485.1 Methyloprofundus sp. | reverse complement strand
GTAATGATGAATGGCAATTTATTTGTACGGAGAATGTCGCCTTAGGTGATCGCGTAATAGTGCGCGAATTTTCAGGAAATACGCTGATTGTTTCAGCGAAATAATGTTGAGGATTTAATAATGGAAGGTTTATCAGTTGTAGGTGTCTTGGTTGTATTAGTCATTGTGACGGCCATAAAGGGGGTAAGAATTGTCCCACAGGGCTATAAGCATATTGTACAGCGCTTAGGGAAATATCATTCAACGCTGACCCCGGGGCTGAATTTTGTTATTCCTTATGTCGATTCAATTGTTGACAGGCTAACGACCAAAGATATCGTACTGGATATACCGTCTCAGGAAGTCATCACCAAAGATAATGCGATGATTATTGCCAATGCCATTGCTTATATTAATATCATATCGCCAGAGAAGGCTGTGTATGGCGTAGAAGACTATGAACTGGCAATTATAAAACTCATACAAACCTCTCTAAGGGCGATTATTGGTGAAATGACTTTAGATGATGCATTGTCTTCCAGAGATCATATTAAACAAAAATTAAAGGATGGCATTTCGGATGATATCGCTGATTGGGGGATTACCCTTAAAACAGTGGAAATTCAGGATATTAATCCATCAACGACGATGCAAGCTTCTATGGAAGAGCAAAGTGCAGCAGAGCGAGAACGCCGTGCTGCCGTTACCCGCGCAGAAGGTGCAAAACAAGCGGCTATTCTTGAGGCGGACGGACGCTTAGAAGCTTCGCGTCGCGATGCCGAAGCAAAAATATTACTCGCTGATGCCAGTGGTAAGGCGATTGAAAGTATTACTGCTGCACTTAAAGATAAAGAATTACCGGCAACCTATTTATTAGGTGAAAAATATATTGAGGCAATGCGTGAATTATCAGAATCTGATAATTCTAAAACAATTGTTTTACCGGCTGATTTATTACATGCCGTCAAAGGGATTTTGGGTAAGTAAGCCTCAAACCTGGTTCTCTTGCTCGGTGTCAACGATGCCGAGCATCATAAGGTGTAGCAAGTACCCTATATCACTAATGACTAAAATAAGGATGTTACATGCACCAAACGCTCAATCAGCTTATCCAATCAGCAAGTAATATTATATTGGGTAAGGAGCAACAAATTCGGCTGTCGCTTTGTTGTCTATTAACCGGGGGACATTTATTAATAGAAGATATTCCGGGTGTTGGTAAAACGACGTTGGCGCATACCCTGGCAAAGCTCATGGGTCTAGAATATCAGCGTATCCAGTTTACCAGTGACCTATTGCCCTCGGATATTATAGGCGCAACCATTTATAATCCCGAGCAACATGAGTTTAGCTTCCATCAAGGTGCAATTTTTAATCAAATGGTCTTGGCGGATGAAATTAACCGTGCGACACCTAAAGCGCAAAGTGCTTTATTAGAAGCAATGGAAGAGCGGCAAGTGACCGTAGAAGGGAAAACCTACCCCTTGCCACGCCCTTTTTTTGTGATTGCAACACAAAACCCCAGTCACCAGTTAGGTACATTTCCACTGCCAGAGTCACAATTGGATCGTTTCTTAATGCGCATAGAATTAGGTTATCCCAATCAGGAAGCCGAGCGGGAATTATTAACGGGTCAAAGCCGTTATAAATTGATTGAAACATTAGAGGTGCAGTTAGCAGCCCAGGATTTATTGCAAATGCAACAGGCAGTCAATCAAATCTATGTGTCACCCGCTTTACTGGATTACCTACAGGCCTTAATCAATTTCACCCGCGAGTCAGATGAATATCATATGGGCTTATCGCCCCGGGCAGGACTGGCCTTATTAAGTGCAGCCAAGGCATGGGCTTATATGCAGCAGCGTGAATCGGTTATTCCGGAAGATGTACAGGCTGTATTGGCTCCCGTAGCAGGCCACCGGTTACGGGCAGGGCAAACAAACTCGGAAAATATTATTGCCCCCTTGTTAGCTAATGTCGCCATTCCTTAAGTTGGCTCCTCGCCATTCTATATTGTTAAATACATGAGCTCATCTTTGTCAGAAGAACCCATTCATCTAAGCTATAAACGTATTTATATCTTGCCCACCCGGCGAGGCATGGGCTTTGTTATGCTGATTGCTTTGTTATTATTAATCGCTTTTATTTATAATAATAACTTGGTTTATTTACTCAGTTTTTTATTAGCCAGCCTTTTTTTTATCACCATCTTACATACCGTCAAAGCATTGGAAGGTCTAGTTATTCGCAAAGGGCACAGCCCTAATGTTTTTGCCGGTGAATTTGCGGAAAATAGCTTAATTATTGAGAACTCAAGTCATACCTCACGGTATAGTGTTCAGCTTGGGCTGGGTAAGGATAATATGCGCGCAGTGGATATAAATGCGCAGCAAAATACTCGCGTCAGTTTGCCACAGCGTGCCAGCAAGCGTGGTTGGTTTACCACCAGTAGGCCTACGGTTGCGAGCTGTTACCCTTTTGGTTTATTTCGTGCCTGGAATAAATTGGATATAGAGCTTAAAACACTGGTTTACCCTCAGCCGATTATGCAGGACTGCCCATTACCTGAGAATAATAGTAGTGATAATGCACAAGGCAATGCGCAAAAAGGGCAGGATGATTTTTATGGCTTACAAAGTTATCAGCCTGGAGATAGCATACGACATATACACTGGCGTAGTTTTGCCAAAGGGCAGGGGCTTTATACCAGACAATATAGTGGTGCACAGAGTTCAGAAATCTGGCTGGATTATGAGCAAACCACAGGCACTGATCAGGAAGAACGTTTAAGTCAGATGTGCCGCTGGGTATTAGAGGCCGATAAAGCAGAAGTGGCGTATGGATTCAGGTTGGCAGGGCTGATCATTGAGCCGGGGCGAGGTGATGTTCATTCGGTACAGTGTCTGGAGGCGCTGGCGTTAGCGTAGAGTGGGGTTTAGTTGGTATGGTTGACGAAATAACTTGATGCGATTGTATAATGTTATTTGGGTGGGTGAGCAGTTTTTTTCTGCCCACCTATTTAGCGCACTACATCAATACCTTCGCCAAAATGAAAATCACCCCATTCTGGCAAGTTTTTCAGCTTGTAAGTAGTTGATTCACATAAAGCGAAAAAGGCTGTTTTGAGCTTAAATCAAAATTGGCGAAGGTATTGCTACATATAACAAAGTTAATATGTCTACCTTAATGGGTATGGTAATGGCAGGGTGGGAAATGATGGGCAGAAAAGCTTCTTATCCTGCTATAAGTTCGTGCTGCTTTACTTATTTAGGCATTTCTATATTTTACTGTGCCAAATTATTAGTTTCACGAAAATCTTCTCCGTAGCCCCAGCGGTATGACGTAGGAAAGTAGGGACGGCCTCCTATTATGACAGCACCTTCCATTATATTTCCCAGCATAAATCCCAAAGATCCATTGCCCTGATTATCATTTACGC
>DAOVWV010000364.1 GCA_030636485.1 Methyloprofundus sp. | reverse complement strand
CCATCTCAGCCGCTAGCCCTGCCAGTGCAATCATCCCAACCCAAACCGCAATACTCAGATTATATTCCAGCAAATACAGCAACCAGACCGCACCAATCAATGAAAAGGGAATAGCCAGCAGAATAATCAGCGTTTCACCTATAGAGCCGTGATTTATATACAGCATCAGGAACACGATTAATAAGGTAATCGGCAGCAGTATTTTCAGACTTTCTTTCACCCGCTGATAATATTTGAACTGCCCTGCCCATTCGATTCTAACACCTTGTGGAATGGCAACCTGCCCATCAACGACTTGCTTCGCCAGATTGACATAATCAACAAAGCTGATGTCTTTTACATCCACAAAAACAAATGAGACCAACTCACCTGATTCAGTGCGCAACATGGGTGGGCCTTTGCTAAACGTCAGTTTGCTTAATTGACCCAGCGGGATTTGTGCACCGCTAGGTGTCGGTACCCGTACTTGCCTTAAAGCCTCCGGGTTATCACGGTAATCACGCGCATAGCGTAAATTAACCGCATAGCGTTCACGCCCCTCTATCGTCTGGGTGACGGTTAAGCCGCCCACTGCCACACTGAGCACTTCCTGTACATCATCCACAGTCAATCCGTAGCGGGCAATCTTATTTCGATCTACGCTAAAATCCAGATAATAACCGCCCGTTAAACGCTCGGCAAAGGCACTGCGAGTATAGGCAGCTGTTTTTTTATCTTGCTGTAGTGCCTGTTCAATACGTACTGCTGTCGCTTCAATATCCGCCAGATTATCGCCAAAAACCTTAATGCCAAGACCTGAACGTATCCCGGTGCTGAGCATTTCCGTGCGTGTCTGAATCGGCATCCACCAGATATTCGGCATCCCCGGGTATTGTAATTTGGCATCCATTTCCGCAATCAGATCATCCCAGCTTAAATCTTTGCGCCATTGGTCTTTAGGCTTTAAGGTGATGACTGTTTCGACCATGGATAAAGGGGCTGGGTCAGTGGGGCTGGTAGAGCGACCTATTTTGCCAAAGACACGCTCTACTTCCGGAAATGTTTTTAGTTGCTTGTCCATTGATTGCAGCACTTTGCCGGCCTCGGCTATAGACATCCCCGGGAGCGTCGTAGGCATATACAGAATACTGCCTTCATTCAAGGGCGGCATAAATTCACTGCCCAGCTTGAAAAAAGTAGGCAGGGTGGCGATTAAAGCAATCATGGCAATAATAATCACGCCAGCACGGAAACGTACGGCAAAGCGAACCACAGGGCTATAAATAGCAATCATTACCCGGTTAAGCCCGTTTTTTGAACCGCGTATTTTGCCACGAATCAAAAGTACACTGAGTGCAGGAATCAGGGTAATCGCGAGTATGGCTGAAAACCCCATCGCGTAGGTCTTGGTATAGGCCAGTGGTTTAAATAAACGTCCCTCGGTGCCTTCCAGGGCAAAAATAGGTAAAAATGAAACCGTGATAATTAATAAGGCAAAGAAAATACTCGGCCCGACTTCCTGCATCGCCTGAATAATAACGTGACGACGCTGTGCATCCGTAGGCTCTGTCAGCTCCTCCAGACGGTTATGAATATTTTCAATAATGGTAATCGCGGCATCAACCATTGCGCCAATGGCCACCGCAATCCCGCCCAGCGACATAATATTTGCCGGTAATTGCTGCAATGACATTGGGATAAAAGCCAGCAAGATAGCAACCGGCAAACTTATAATGACAATCAAGGCAGAACGCAGGTGCAGTAAAAAGATGATAATCACCAGTGAAACCACCAGCATTTCTTCGCTTAGCGTATCTTTAAGCGTTTTAATCGCCCTTTCGATCAAGTCCGACCGGTCATACACGCTGATAATCTCCACCCCTTCGGGCAAGGATTTTTTAACCTCTTTAAGACGCTGCTTGACCCGCTGGATAACACTGAGCGCATCTTCGCCATAACGCATAATCACAATACCGCCGACAGTCTCCCCTTCGCCATCCAGTTCAGCCAGGCCCCTGCGCATTGCAGGCCCTAGGCTGACATTGGCAACATTGCCGACAGTGATCGCGACACCCTGTTTATTGACCCCTAAAGCGATACCTTCGATATCGTCAATGGACTTTATATAGCCTCTGCCACGGATAAAATGCTCATGTCCGGCTATTTCCAATACCCGCCCTCCCACATCATTATTGGAGCGGCGTATTGCCCGGGCAACCTGATTGAGCGTCAGCCCATAACCTTCTAGTTTATAAGGATCTAGGGTCACCTGATATTCTTGCTCAAACCCGCCTATTGATGCCACTTCGGCAACACCTTTGACCGACTCCAGCCAATAGCGTAATTTAAAATCCTGAAAGCTGCGTAATTGTGCCAGATTATTATGCCCGGATTTATCCACCAAGGCATATTGAAATACCCAGCCCACCCCCGTTGCATCAGGCCCTAGAGTAGGCTGGGTATCTGCTGGCAGGTCAGCAGCAGCGGTGGTCAGGTATTCAAGTACGCGAGAGCGCGCCCAGTATATATCCGTATCATCTTCAAAAATAACATACACAAAACTTAAACCAAGAAAGCTTTGCCCACGCACAGACTGCACTTTAGGTGCTGCGAGCAGTTTCGTCGTCAATGGGTAGGTAATCTGATCCTCAACCAGGTCAGGGCTACGGCCTGGCCATTCGGTATAAATAATCACCTGTACATCGGATAAATCCGGTACGGCATCCAGCGGTGTATTGAGTAGTGAACGATAGCCAGCTACCGCGCAGACGATAATTAATAGTTGGGTAACAAATGCATGTTGCTCACAGTAGGCAATAATATGTTGAATCGGGCCAGTATTGCTACTGCCAGTTTGTTG
>DAOVWV010000230.1 GCA_030636485.1 Methyloprofundus sp. | reverse complement strand
GGTTTCCAGATAGAATCCTTTAAAAAACGTGTCTATTTCCAATGATTTTACCAGCGTACTTTGCTTGTCAATCAGTGCTTGTAAATCATAATTACCCCAACTTTCATCCGAGAAATGTAGCTGAATAATTCTATCTTTTAAGTATTCTGCTTGAATAATATTAATCATTATATTTAAAGGACTCCCTTAATACGTAAGACCTCATTATCCACTGGCATGGAACAATACAAAAGCCCGTCACCCTATGCTTATAGCAGAAATCTATATTTCCAGCAATGGATCCCCGATAAAAAACTTCGGGGATGACGGGCTTCTCCACAATAAAGAGAAGTTACCTTAATGCCTTATTATCACATTTAACCCTGCCAGCTTACCTCGCCTTCCCCTGCAAAGCCAAGCGTATAATATCCTCACAGCTTTTATCTTCCTGCGCAATACCCTGTACCATTTTACTCGCATCCTGTGGTTTATAGCCCAGAGCGCATAAGGCGCTGATGGCTTCTTGTTTGGCATTGCTACGGGGGGCTTGTTCATTCCCCTGCTCGCCCTGAGCTTTATCGGTACTGGCTGTGTCCAGTGTGGGCAATTTATCGCGCATTTCAATAATCAGGCGTTCGGCTGTTTTCTTGCCTACGCCGGGTAGGCGAATCAGTGCGGCGGTATCATTATCCTGAATACAGCGGTGGAATTCATCGGCCGTTTGTCCTGATAAAATAGTTAATGCGAGTTTTGGGCCTACACCGTTTACTTTAATCAAGGTACGAAACATAAGCCGGTCTGATTCAGTCGAGAAGCCAAACAGGATATGTGCATCTTCGCGTACCACTAGATGCGTATGTAGCTGCACTGTTTCTCCCATCGTCGGGAGATTATAGAAAGTAGTCATCGGGGCTTCTACTTCGTATCCTACCCCTTGTACATCTAACACCAATAGTGGTGGTGTTTTTGCGACCAGTTTGCCGCGTAAAAATCCGATCAAGATTAGGCTCCTTGTTTATTTATTCGTCGTTGCGTTTGCTGAAAATTTGCATGACATAGGCTAATACCCAAAGCATCACTGGCATCTATCTGGAGTTCACCGGTGATACCGAGCAATATTTTAACCATCTGCTGTACCTGTAGCTTGTCTGCGGAGCCTTTCCCTACCACGGCCTGTTTTACCTGACGTGCGGCATATTCAAACACCGGAATATCAAATAACTGTACGGCGCAAATCGCCGCGCCTCGTGCCTGGCCTAGCTTTAAGGCAGAATCTGCATTCTTGTGCATAAACACCTGCTCTATCGCCATTTCCGTGGGTTGATACTCTTCGACTATATCGCTGATACCGGCAAAAATCTGTTTTAGGCGTGGTGGAAAATCATTACCTTTAATACGCAAACAGCCACTGGCTATATATTTATAGCCAGTGGCTGTCGTTTCTATCACCCCAAACCCTGTCAGGCGTGAACCTGGATCTATCCCTAAAATTCTAGTCACTGACTACATATCTTCCAGTTGTGCTAAAACGTCTTCACTAATATCGGCATTGGAATAAACGCTTTGTACATCGTCTAAATCTTCCAATACATCCACTAGGCGTAATATTTTTTCGGCATCCTTTACATCAAGTTCGATCAAATTATCTGCCTGCATGGTGACTTCACTGTTTTCATCTTCAAAACCTGCTGCAAGCATCGCGTCTTTTACGTTTAAATAATCTTCAGCACTGGTCATCACATCAAGAGAGCCATCATCATTGCTCACCACATCATCTGCGCCTACCTCTAATGCAGCTTCCATGAGCGCATCTTCATCGACACCGCTGGCATAGCTGATAATGCCTTGTTTATTAAACATATAGGCAACAGAACCATCCGTGCCCAGATTGCCACCCGCCTTGGAAAAAGCATGACGCACTTCGGCAACGGTACGGTTACGGTTATCGGTTAAACAATCGACCAGTACCGCAATACCACCCGAACCATACCCTTCATAGCGCACGTTTTCATAGTTCACACCATCCATGTTACCGGTTGCTTTTTTAATGGTGTTATCAATGGTGTCGCGCTTCATATTCGCGCCCAGTGCTTTATCAATTGCAGCGCGTAGACTAGGATTATTAGCGGGATCTCCCCCTGCTTTTGCGGCAACAAAAATCTCACGTATCAATTTAGTGAATAACTTGCCACGCTTTGCATCCTGGCCAGCTTTACGGTGTTTAATATTAGCCCACTTACTATGTCCTGCCATTGCTACTCTCTATATATAACGGTTATTGATGAAAAGGGAAATTTTAACATAAACGGATAAAGAATGGGGATCTGGCTTTAGCCCTGTCATTTATAAGCCATACTGCACTCATATAGACGACAGACCACTCCCCATAAAATACTCTTTGCCATTGATTTTTACCGTAAGCCTATAAAACCGTGTAGAATACGCTCCCTTTTTAAAGACTTTACTTATAGCTACGCCTACAGACTTCTAGCTTGTTACCTTAACCGCTAAAAGCTGTCCCGCTGCGCCCTTATTTGGAACAAACCATGCTTACAACCGCAAATATCACCATGCAATTTGGCGCCAAGCCACTCTTCGAAGATGTCTCTGTTAAATTTGGCAATGGCAACCGTTATGGACTTATTGGTGCTAATGGTTGCGGCAAGTCAACCTTTATGAAAATTTTAGGCGGTGACCTGGAGCCCTCGACAGGCAACGTATCAAAAGACCCGCATGAGCGTATTGGTAAATTAAAACAGGATCAGTTTGCCTATGAAGAATATGCGGTACTGGATACTGTGATTATGGGGCACGAAGAACTGTGGGCGATTAAATCAGAGCGCGATGCCATTTATTCCAACCCGGAAATGACCGAAGCCGACGGTATGCGAGCTGCCGAACTGGAGTCTGAATTTGCCGAAATGGATGGCTATACCGCCGAGGCACGCGCGGGTGAATTATTAGCGGGCGTTGGCATTCCGGTTGAACAGCACTATGGCTCGATGACTGCCGTAGCACCTGGCTGGAAATTACGGGTATTGCTTGCCCAGGCACTGTTCTCGGAACCGGACATCCTGTTACTGGATGAGCCGACCAACAACCTTGATATCAATGCCATTCGCTGGTTAGAAGGCGTATTAAAGGAACGTAAGTGTACCATGGTCATTATCTCTCATGACCGTCATTTTCTAAATGCCGTCTGTAGCCATATGGCTGATATGGACTATGGTGAATTACGCCTGTACCCAGGCTCATATGATGATTATATGACGGCTGCGACACTGGTAAACGAGCAGCTACTGTCGGACAATGCCAAAAAGAAAGCACAGATTGCTGAGCTGAATGCCTTTGTCAGTCGGTTTTCTGCCAATGCATCAAAATCAAAACAGGCAACGTCCCGCGCCAAACAGGTTGATAAAATTCAACTTACTGATATAAAGCCCTCTAGCCGCAAGAATCCTTTTATCCGTTTTGATCAGACAAAAAAACTGCACCGCTTGGCACTTGAAGTAGAGGGCTTAAGTAAAAGTTATGATACAGAATTATTTGCCGACCTGAACCTGATGGTTGAAGTCGGTGAGCGTGTTGCCGTCATTGGCCCGAACGGTATTGGTAAAACGACCTTATTAAAATGCCTGATTGGTGATACCGAACCTTCCGCAGGGACTATAAAATGGTCTGAAAATGCTGAATTTAGCTATTATGCACAGGATCATGCTGACGAATTTGAAGCCAATGAACAACTGTTTGACTGGATGGAGCACTGGCGTAAACCTAGCGATGACGACCAGGCTATTCGCGGTGTTTTAGGTCGCCTGCTGTTTTCTCAGGATGAGATTGATAAAAAGGTACAAGTACTCTCGGGGGGTGAGCAGGGACGAATGATATTTGGCAAGCTTATGTTACAACGCGCCAATATCATGTTAATGGACGAGCCGACCAATCACCTGGATATGGAATCCATTGAATCACTCAACCTGGCACTTGAAAATTACCCCGGAACACTTATCTTTGTCAGTCATGACCGTGAATTTGTCTCTTCATTGGCAACCCGTATTCTGGATATGACTCCCGATGGCATTATTGACTTTAAAGGAACTTATGAAGACTACCTTAGTAGCCAGAATCT
>DAOVWV010000162.1 GCA_030636485.1 Methyloprofundus sp. | reverse complement strand
TTAATAATGCAATTTAGTGAAGCTTGGTTAAGAGAATTGGTAAATCCTGCGCTTGATACGCAGGCACTCGTTGAACAAATTACCATGGCGGGTCTGGAAGTGGACTCAGTCAATCCCGCGGCAGCCGAATTTAGTGGTGTCGTTGTGGGGCAGGTGGTATCGGTTATTGCGCATCCTGATGCAGATAAGTTAAGAATTTGTAGGGTAGAGGTCGGAGCAGAGGAGCCGCTGCAAATCGTTTGTGGTGCAAGCAATGTACGTGAAGGTCTAAAAATACCTGCGGCATTGATTGGCGCGGTATTACCCGGTAATTTTAAAATCAAGAAATCAAAATTACGTGGTGAATTGTCTTTTGGCATGTTGTGTTCTGAAAAAGAGCTAGGTATGGCAGCCGATGCAGACGGGCTGATGGAACTGGCGGCTGATGCACCTGTAGGAGTCGATATTCGTGAGTACTTAGCTTTGGATGATCAGTTAATTGAGGTTGATTTAACGCCGAATAGAGCAGACTGTTTGAGCGTCGAAGGGGTGGCAAGGGAAGTTGCGCTACTAAATAATCTAGATTTTAAAGTCACTGAAGTGGTACCTGTTGCTGTTGAGCATCAGGAAGTGCTTAATGTTAAATTGACTGCTGAGCAAGCCTGTCCCCGTTATTTAGGGCGCTTAATTAAAGGGGTTAACGTCAAGGCAGCAACCCCTTTATGGATGCAGGAGCGTTTACGCCGTTCAGGTTTAAGAAGTCTAGGGCCGGTTGTCGATGTGACTAATTATGTCTTATTGGAAATGGGGCAGCCTTTGCATGCTTTCGATGCGGCGAAAATATCTGGTGGCATCGAAGTGCGTATGGCTAAAGCGGATGAAGTTGTCAGTTTATTAAATGACCAGGAAATCAAAGCCAATACAGAGACATTAGTCATTGCAGATGCTGAAAAAGCACTGGCTTTGGCGGGTGTGATGGGCGGCAGTGAATCTGCTGTATCAGATAGCACTAATGATATATTTCTGGAGTGTGCGTTTTTTAATCCTAGTTTTATGATGGGCAAAGCTCGTCATTATGGCTTGCATACGGATTCTTCACACCGGTTTGAACGCGGTGTTGATGCAGGCATGCAAAGCAGAGCGATTGAGCGGGCGACACAGCTTATTGTTGAAATAGCGGGCGGGAGTGTTGGTGCAATTACCGAAGTGGTTGCTACAGCACATTTACCACAACGCCCAGCGGTGACGCTGCGCGAGCAAAGAATTAAACGTATTTTAGGCGTTGCATTAGCGGAAGCGGAAGTAGAGGGTATCTTGCAACGTTTAGGTATGGCCGTTGTAAAGGACTCTGAAGGCTGGCAGGTTACTCCGCCGGGCTTTCGTTTTGATATCGCGATTGAAGCGGATTTAATTGAAGAGCTCGGTCGTGTTTATGGTTATAACAACCTGCCGCAAAGCAGCCTATTAATGCGTTCTGCATTAAGTCAGGCACCGGAAGCGGTTTTAGACATAGATCAGATTAAGGATCTATTGGTCGCGCGGGATTTTCAGGAAGCGATTACCTATAGCTTTGTTGATGAGGAATTACAAAAAACGCTGGTGCCTGATGATACTTATATTAAGTTACAAAACCCGATTTCATCAGAACTCGCAGTGATGCGTACCACACTGTGGTGTGGCTTGCTGCAAGCAGCGGCTTATAATACCAAGCGTCAGCAATCACGCGTACGTTTTTTTGAAGCAGGGCAACGGTTTTTGGGTACCGATGTTGCACAACAGGAAAAAATGCTGGCAGGTATCGCACTAGGTTCTGCGAACCCTGAGCAATGGGGTGAAAAAACACGTAAGGTTGATTTTTATGATATTAAAGCCGATGTTGAAGCGATTTGCGCTTTAACAGGGCGTGAAGTGCAATTTGTGCCCGCAACACACAGTGCATTGCACCCTGGACAAAGTGCAGAGATCAAAACATCGGCGGGTCAGCATTTGGGCTGGATAGGCATGTTGCATCCTACACTGGAAAAACAGCTAGGATTTGATAGCAATGTATTTTTGTTTGAGCTATCGCAAACAGTTTTATTGGAGCGGGCAGTGCCTGCCTTTAATAGCTTATCTAAGTTCCCATCAGTACGCCGTGATTTGGCACTATTAGTCGCTGAAGACGTGTCACTTCAGGCGGTAAAAACATGTATTAATGACTGCCAGGAGGCATTAATAAAAGATATTATGGTATTCGATATATATCGCGGACAGGGTGTTGAGCAGGGGAATAAGAGTATTGCCTTAGCATTAATTATGCAAGATGCGTCACAAACTCTTACGGATATTGAAATTGATGCTATAGTTAAAAGAGTGTTAGAGAGATTATCTAACAGAATAAAGGCAAAATTGAGAGATTAAAGGAAATGGCATTAACAAAAGCGGACTTCGCTGAAAGGTTGTTTGATGAAGTAGGTTTAAATAAGCGTGAAGCTAAAGAAATGGTTGAACTTTTTTTTGAAGAGGTTAAATCTTCATTAGAAAAAGGTGAGCAAGTAAAAATCTCAGGTTTTGGTAAGTTTGAATTAAGAGATAAGAACAGTCGTCCTGGAAGGAACCCTAAAACCGGAGAGGAAATCCCTATTACGGCCCGCCGGGTAGTTACTTTTAGAACGGGTCAAAAATTAAAAGCACGAGTAGAAGCCTATGCTGGAGCCGAGTAATAATAACGAACTACCTGCCATACCTGCAAAACGTTATTTTGCAATTGGGGAGGTGAGTGAGTTATGTGGTGTAAAACCGCACGTTTTAAGGTATTGGGAGCAAGAGTTTGAACAATTAGAGCCCGTTAAAAGGCGTGGAAATAGGCGTTATTATCAGCGCAATGATGTGATGTTAATTCGTCAGATCAGAACTTTACTATATGAACAGGGCTATACAATAGGTGGAGCCAGAGCACATTTGCAAAGCGATGATGCGAAAGATGATTCGGTACGTACCAAACAGGTCATTCATCAAATGATCGGTGAATTGGAAGATATTTTAGAGATTTTAAAATAAAGCTTGATAAGCCGAGTAGTTCATTTATACTATCTCGGCTTATCTATTAATGTCTAACATTCGTTAGCCATTCTTAAGTAATCAAAAGTTCAATCTGTCGGGGCGTAGCGCAGCTTGGTAGCGCACCATACTGGGGGTGTGGGGGTCGTAGGTTCAAATCCTATCGTCCCGACCAATTGAATCAAAGGCTTATCATGTAAATGATAGGCTTTTTTTATGTCTGAAATAGCTCTAGCTGAAAAACTAGCTGAAAACTACTTCTGGGTAGAGTGTTTAAAAATACTTTAAATTTATTGGCAACTACTGCAAATATTTGGTTGTGGCTTTGTTATTAAAATTGGTTGATTATGTAATGAAGCAAATCTATATGATTACTTATCCAACAGGAAAAATTTACATAGGTAAAGATAGTTACGGCTCTCATAGGTACTTTGGTAGCCCTAATATAGATATTGTTAATGAAGACTTCAAAAGCCTTTCTGAGCAAGTTCGCAAAGATTATTACGTAAGAAAACAAATTCTCTGGGAATCAGAAAAGAGGCTGTAATTTATTTTGTGTAACTGCTTATCATTAATCTCTAATATGAGAGGATAAGCAGTTATGAATAAAAAAGAACTCGAAGCTTTTGCGCGTGAAGCGGCTAAAAGCATAAAAACAGAAAAAGACTTAAGTGATTTCAGTCAAATGTTGACTAAAGTCACGGTTGAAGCCGCTTTAAATATTGAGCTAGACGATCACTTGGGCTACAGCAAAAACACACTGTCTGATGCTGAAAATAGTCGCAATGGGTTTTCTAATAAAACGTTAAGAACGGAAGAAGGTCAGTTTGAGATTGATGTTCCTCGTGACCGTCACGGTGAATTTGAACCACAACTGGTAAAAAAGCATCAAACACGCATTACCTCAATGGATGAGAAGATTTTGTACTTGTATTCAAAGGGCTTATCAACACGCGATATTGTGGATAGTTTTAAAGAACTTTACGGTGCAGATGTGTCAGCTAGCCTTATTTCTAAAGTCACTGACACTGTTATTGAACAAGTCATTGAATGGCAATCACGCCCACTCGATTCGATATATCCCTTGGTCTACCTTGATTGTCTTGTTGTTAAAATAAGGCAAGATAAAACCGTTATTAACAAAGCTGTTTATTTGGCACTTGGCGTTAATATGGAAGGAGAAAAAGAGCTACTTGGTATGTGGCTATCAGAAAATGAAGGCGCTAAATTCTGGCTAGGAGTCATGACAGAATTGCAGAACCGGGGTGTAAAAGATATTTTAATCGCCTGTATCGATGGCTTAAAAGGTTTTCCAGAGGCGATCCAAACAGTCTATCCTCAAACACAAATACAGCTGTGTATCGTGCATATGGTGCGCAATTCTGTTAAGTTAGTTCCCTGGAAAGATTATAAGGCAGTGACAGCTGATTTAAAGCGTATTTACCAAGCCACCACGGAAGAAGAAGCCTTATTGGAATTAAGCCGATTTGAAGAGGCGTGGGATGAGAAATACCCTCAGATCAGTCGCAGCTGGAGAACGCATTGGGAAAATTTAAATACGCTTTTTAACTACCCTCACGATATTCGCAAGGCGATTTACACCACGAATGCGATTGAATCACTCAATAGCGTGATTCGCAAATCAATCAAAAAACGGAAACTATTTCCCAGTGATGATGCAGCAAAAAAAGTCATTTATTTAGCGATTCAACAAGCGTCAAAAAAGTGGACTATGCCGATTAGAAACTGGAAATTGGCTTTAAATCGTTTTATGATTGAGTTTGAAGACAGGTTAAAAGACTATATTTAAAAATGGCAGTTACACAGAATTATTTACAGTCTCATCAAATAATCTACAATCGTTGGCCAAAGTTCAGTTAAGGGAACTTATTATCCTCTCATATTAGAGATTAATGATAAGCAGTTACACAAAATAAATTACAGTCTCATAATTTCCTCGGCAGTTTTAATATCGTGATAGTCGGCTAATTTTTCGTTAATAGCTTCGTTAATGACATCCTCTAC
>DAOVWV010000018.1 GCA_030636485.1 Methyloprofundus sp. | reverse complement strand
TAAATCAAAAAAACAAGATTTTAGGGGGGTATTCTGGGTCACAGTGGTCTTAAATGTTGGTGTATTTATTTGGTTGCATACGACTAAGGGTGGAGCAGTATTGAATTCTATTGTTAATAGTGTGTTATAAATGCCAAACAATTTGGTTTAGCCGACCGTTGGCAGAAAGGTATGGGGGCAAGTCTTTGATTTATGGTTTTGAATAAAGAGCAGTCTAACTTGGAATTTAAGAACCTCCATTTTTCAGCCTTATTATTTCAGCCTAAATCGTTCTTGACTTATAACTACAATGTAATTATATTTACCTCATGGATAGCTTAAATTTCGAGTGGGATGAAAACAAGAATATTTCAAACCAAAAAAAGCATGATGGAGTTACGTTTGAAGAGGCTAAAACTGTGTTTGCTGATGAGCTTGCTAGATTAATTCCAGATCCAGATCATTCCGTCGGAGAAGAGCGTTTCATTCTCATGGGACTAAGTTCTCAATTAAAATTATTGATCGTAAGCCATTGTGAAGTGAGCGAAGAAACTATCCGTATCATTTCAGCCCGAAAAGCTGATAAATCTGAACAAAAACAGTATGAAGGTTACCGTCATGCGTGAATCATATGATTTCTCTAAATCAGTAAAAAACCCCTATGCCAAACGTTTAAAAAAACAGATAACTATTAGAATTGACGAAGAAACCATTTCTTACTTTAAAGAAATGGCTGATAATAAAGGAATTCCGTATCAGAGCTTAATTAATTTATATCTTCGAGATTGTGCAAGTGAGCATAGGCAACTTGAAACAAAGTGGGGCTAAAGCAGCTAAGTCGAGAGGAATAGGGGGCAGACTACGATTGAAATTGACTTATTTTGCTTCTTGAAAATTAAAATTTGACGAGGAAAGTATTTTTACTTACACTAACTCCCAAATAGGGAGAATTTTGAGTTATGCGTGTCATTGCTAAAAGTACGTTAAAGAAATTTTGGGAAGTCCCAGCTTATAGTGATTCTCAAGCCCCAATAGAAAGCTGGTATGAAGAAACTATAAAAGCAAATTGGGAGTCACCTCAAGCTATAAAAAACCAATATGCAAATGCAAGTATCTGTAAAAATAATAGAGTTGTGTTTAATATTGGTGGTAACAAATACCGATTAATAGTTGAAATTCAATATCAAGCAAATATTGTTTGGGTTAAGTTTGTTGGAACACATGCTCAATACGATAAAATTAATGTTGAGGATGTAAATGAATATTAAACCAATCCGTAGTGAAAGTGATTTACAAGAAAGTTTTCGTCAACTTGAGAAAGTGTTTCAAGCAAAATCTGGAACTAAAGAAGCTGATGATATGGAAATTTTAGTTACTTTAATTGAAGCTTATGAAAATAAACATTACCCAATGACACCGCCAGACCCTGTTGATGCCATTAAATTTAGAATGGAACAGCAAGGCTTAAAGGCACGAGATTTAGAAGAGCATATCGGGAGTAGTGGAAGAGTATCGGAAATCCTTAACCGTAAACGTCCTTTAAGCTTGAAAATGATTAAGTGTTTACATAAAAATTTACATATACCTTATGAAAGTTTATTAGCAGAAGTTCATAAAGTAGCAAACACAAAACATAACACGAAAATCCAGCGGACAGTTTAAAGCGTCAGGTCTTTTAAACGACGCGCTGATTTTAACGTTGGCTTGGCTCAGGAATAGGGGGCAGACTCAATGTCAGTAAGTTGAGCGTAACCAATTAATATGTAGTATTTTTTGGATTAAAAAACAGTAAGTTAAATTGAAACGGTGCTAAATACATCGGCTTTTCTTCAACTAAAAACAATGTAACTTATTGATTGTTTAGTAAGATTCGTGGGGATACCTCAGAGACAGACCACGATTAAGTAAGTCACCATAACCTTGATCTGTCTCCTATTATTCCCGTAATTCGAAACCTGGCTCTTAGATTTTCGACAATAAATTTTCATTTGTTGGCTGACTAGACAAGCCTTGATTTCAATTTTGAAATCGATTTGCTTATTAATGTCTCAATTTTCTCAATCATTGCCAGTTCATCAGCTATCGGTGTCATCTGTTGAATTTCCATAACCACAATAGGCAATGCTTTTTCTATGCGTCGCATCATATCCATTATGATTTTAATAACAAATGCTGGCTTGGTGTCGATGTCATTAGCAAACCGTTCCCAATGACGAAGCATAATCCAGTTTGGGCGATTTTCACCGCCAATTTTGAAAGCAAACTTCTGACTTAAATTTGGATACACTGCGGTGCATACCATGTCATAAAAAGGAGTCAGTTCTTTTTTATTATCGACAGTCATCAGGGATAAATTTTTTGCATGACTATCCATGTTGCCAACTAAAATATTAAAGATCACCCACTCAATAAGTCGTTTTTTATCTTTAGCTGGTTGAGAGCTATGCTTTAAAACCGCAGCAAAACAATCAACTAATGATGGCCCTCCTTCCGCCTCATACTTTTTACTGGAAGGAATTCCTAAGGTTTGACAAAGATCATTTTGGTGTAAGCGTTTTAACTTACCCTGCGAATCAATGTCTCTGTCATATCGTGTAATCACAGCGGCACATAAATCAGAGTCGTAACGTGTTTCTGCAACATTTAGCTTTATTTCCTTCGCTAGCCGCATAATTAAAACCTCATTAATCGCGGTATGAGGGATATCTAAACGATGATTAACAGAAGGTTTGATAATATGTGTAGAAGGAGCTGAGCTCAGGGGAATTAATATTGCACCGTTGGTGTCTATAAAAACAGTCATCTTATCCTGAGCGCCCGACAAAGACATTCTGGGTTGTTCACCTTTAATATTTAAAGGAAGACCTTTGGTTTGAATAAACCACTGCTTTATTTTTTCAATCGTTACCGGTAGATAATGAGGTTCGTCTGACGGCACTAACTCTTCAGGAAGAATTGAAAATGCCCCCGCCGTATCGCCGCCAAAGCGTTCAAGCAAGCCAAAGATATTCCTGGGTGAAATGTGTTCCGCCTGACTGATAAAATCAAGAACATCCCCTTCAGGTAGAAGATTCTCGAAAAATGATTTGACGTGATCACCCTCATAGAGGAGATCACAAAGCGGAAGATCGGGTGATAAAGCAATGGCATTTTTATTCGTTAACCAAGCATGGTTATAACTAAAAAACAGCCCCTGTTTATGATCCTCACTTAAATAACCCACTAAGGTTTTTTCATGATAAACCTTTAACCGACTCACACACTACGCTCCGTAGCCAGCACATCAACTCCCAGCAAATGCAATACATGCATCACCTTGTCAAATTGAGCCGTGGCTTTACCATTCTCAAGTTCACTGATAAATCGAGTGCCTGTTTGGGCAAGACCTGCCAACTCAACCTGGGTTAAATTCTGCTTTTTTCTATACTGAGACACAATATTCCCCGCGTCTTTTGCTGACAAAATATTCCCTATCGGTATCATTTCTTTAGCCATTACCTATCTCCCATTAAAATATTCCCGAAAAGGAATACTATAGTGAAAGTTAATATAAATCAACAGTTATAATCCCGAACGGGAATAGCTCCCTGTTGTTACTACAAAACATGACCTGTCTTATATATTGTACAACTTAGGCTTTAGAGTTATACTCGTCCAATAACTTGAACAAGTGGAGTGAAGAATGAAAATTGTTTCATTTACAGAGGCCAGAAATGGGCTTAAAGGTGTTTTAGATCGAGTGGTTAATGATGCTGATTGCACTGTAATAACGAGACGTGATAGCGAAGATGCCGTAGTCATGTCATTTGAGTATTATAGTAGCTTAATGGAAACCGTGTATTTATTAAAGTCTCCTGCAAATGCAGAACACTTAAGGAAATCAATTGAACAGTTCCAACAGGGAGCGGTTCAAGAAAGAGAACTGTTGAGTGAATAGGTGTTTAGCTTGGACAGATGCAGCATGGTCTGATTATATTTATTGGCAGGGACAAGATAAAAAGACATTAAAACGAATCAATAAATTGATTTCAAATGTAAAGCGAACACCCTTCGAAGGGATAGGTAAGCCTGAGCCTCTGAAAGAAAATTTATCGGGTTTTTGGTCTCGTAGAATAGATGATTCGCATAGGCTTGTGTATGCTGTTACTGAAACACACATTACAATAATAGCGTGTCAGTATCATTATAATCAAAAAGGCTAAGTCGGGTAATCGCCTCATCTCACGGTGAGTAGACAAAGCTAAAGCTGGTCAAACAAGTTTTCTAATTCTTCTGGGGGAATAGGGCGGCTTAATAAATATCCCTGTATTAAATCACAGCCTTGCTCTACTAAAAATTCTTGCTGCTCAACCGTTTCCACGCCTTCTGCAACAATTTTTAAGCCAAAACTACGCCCCATGGCAATAATGGTTTTAACAATGACTTTATCATTTTCATTGTTTGTCAGGTCTTTGATAAAAGAGCGATCTATTTTTAACTTGGAAAGAGGTAAGTTCTTTAATTGCGCTAAAGAAGAATGCCCCGTTCCAAAATCATCCATGGAAATACGAATCCCCATAGCCTCTAGTTTTTTCAGCTCGTGTAAACTTTCCTGATGCATCACCAGGCTTTCTGTGACTTCAATCTCCAGGTTTTGCACTGGAAAGTTCATGCCTATCAGAATATCCTCAAACTTTTGCATATTTTCTGCGTTGAGCTGTTTGACGGATAGGTTGATCGCTAATGAAAAATAGGGAACACCACTGTCCCACCATTTTTTACATTGCTGACAAGCCTCAGTGAATATCCAGAGTCCCAGTTCATTAATAAACCCAGATTGTTCGGCGATCGGAATAAAGTCATTCGGTGGAATCAGACCTTTTTCTGGGTGTTGCCATCTGACCAAAGCCTCAATCGCTAATAGCTTATTAGTTTTTTGACAGAACTGTGGCTGATAATACAGTATAAAATCTGCATTGATCAAGGCGGCACGCATATCAGTCATTAAGTCCATTTTACGTCTCACTAAATGGGTTAACTTTTCGTTATAAGATTTTGCACAGTTCCGCCCTGATTTTTTTGCTTCGTGTAGTGCTGTATCAGCATTACGCAGTAAATTTTGTGCTGACTGACCATCGTCGGGAAAGACGCTAATCCCTATGCTGGTAGATAAAGAAAACTCATGCTGTGCAACGGGTATTTTTTGTTTGAAGAGAGCCAATATTCTGCTCACCAGTGGCTCTATAGTTAACGGCTTGTCGGGGTATTTGACCAAAATGGCAAATTCATCTCCCCCTAGACGTGCAAGTATATGCGCTTCAGTCAACGCACTTTGTAGCTTAGCTGCGACCCACTTTAGAACCATATCTCCAATGTTACGCCCCTGGGCATCATTAATGTCCTTAAATCCATCTAAATCTAAAATAAAAACGGCTAACTGCGAGTTCTGGGCGACTGCCCGCTCAATTGCCAGGGAGAGTTGACTGTTGAATGAAGTGCGGTTGGCCAGCCCAGTTAAAGCATCATAATAGGCTAACTTTTGGAATGATTGCTCTTCTTGTTGCCGTTTAAGAATAATGCCAGCGATATGTGCGCTGATTTCTAATAATTGTTTATAAAATGCAGAAGGAGCCCGTTTTTCAAAGCTAGACAAAGCAAAGGACCCCATTGCTTTATCTTTTTTTATTTTAATAGGGCAAGACCAGCAGGCACCAATGGAAAAGCTGTCTACAAATGACTGTAGATCACACCAGCGTCTGTCTGTTCTGGTATCAGTTACATATTGCGGCTGATTGCTATGCACGGCCGTACCACAGGAACCGGCATGTTCACTTGGAACCAAACCATTCAGTACCTCTATCGCTACGGGGGGTATTGATGGAGCGGCGAGCACCGTTAAAAAACTGCCTGTATCATCATAGACCATAATAGAGGCCAGCGAATCACTGACCATCTGTTCTGCGGTTTTACATAAAGAATCTAATATTTCTCTATAATCGACCCCCAGCGCAACTTGTTCTAAGGTTTCGCGTTGTAGCCGGAGTAATTTTTCTGCCTGCTCAGTTGTTACGCTGTATTCAGGGCTTAAAGAAATAACGTGTGGTGTCATATTATGGCCAGTATTTCGATTTGCTTGGTTATTTATAACATATTTTTAGATACAGTTCATATACCCAGGTCTTAATTAGTTGAATTTGTATAATATCATTGTTAATTATGATGTTACTAGATTAATGTTAAGTAAAATCTAACTTTTAAAAAAACACTGCATAACATCAAGCATATAACGATGATCCAGCACACCGGCACTTTCCCGAATACTGTGCATTGCCCACATGGCATTGCCCACATCGACGGTACGAATGCCTAATTTTGCCGAACTCATGGGGCCGATGGTACTGCCACAGGGAATATCTGTTCTATGTGCATATTTTTGATAAGGCACATCTGCCTGTTGGCACCAGGTGATAAACATCGCTTCGGAAATTGTTTCGGAACTATAGCGCTGGTTGGCATTCAATTTAATGACCGGGCCTTTATTAACATACACTTTATGTTCTGGTTCATACGCGTTGGGGAAGTTGGGTTGAAAGGCATGTGCCATGTCAACACTTAACATAAAGCTATGTGCTAAAGCCCGTTTATAGTCTTCGCTGGCCAATGAAGAGGCCAAGGCAATCCGCTCTAGTACATCGGGTAGAAAGCTGCCATCTGCCCCTTTGCTGCTTTCACTGCCGACTTCTTCATGATCAAAAAAGGCACAAACTACGGTATTGCCCGAATTTAAAACAGCTTCATCCAATAAAGCATTTAAACCGGCATGACAAGAGGCCAGGTTATCCAGTTGGCTATTCGCATAAAACTCCTGCTCTGCTCCCCAAAAAACACCTTTTTGAGTGTCATAGATATTGAACTCCCAGGATAGAATCTGCTCGGCTGCCAGATTACATTGCGTGGTTAATAAATCAGTAAAAGCTTTATCGGCCAGCTGCTCTTGACTGCTGACTGAAAATAGCAGGGCTAACTCATTCTGTTTATCCAGCTTGAGTCCTTCTTCATTGACCTTTCTATTCATATGAATAGCCAGATTAGGTAAGCGTAATAAAGCCTGTTCAAAGCGAACTAGCCGGGTTTTTATTTCGCCTTTTCTGGTACGATAACTGACCCGCCCGGCAAAACTTAAGTCCCGGTCGGTGAAGGTTGCCAGTATAGGGCCGCCATAGACTTCAACCCCCATACACAGTAATTCACCGGATTTAAACAGGGCATGAGGTTTGATTCTTAAACCGGGTGAATCGGTATGAGCGCCAATGATTTTATAGCCGTTTTCAGCGAGTGGCTTGTGTCCGGCGACAAAGGCGATAATGGATGAGTCATCGCGTATCACATAATACCGCCCCCCCGGTTCTAGCTGCCATTGATTGGTTTCAGATAAGCACTCAAACGAAGCCTTGTGCAATGCCTGCTGCATTGTTGCCACTGCATGCCAAGGGCTAGGGCTAGCATCAATAAAATCGAGTAATTCTTGAACTCGTTGTTTATTTTTCATCGTGCTTTTAAGTCCAGAGAGGCTGAATTAATACAGTAACGTAATCCGGTGGGTTGTGGCCCATCTGTAAAGACATGGCCTAGGTGTGCATCACAGGCATGACAAGTCACTTCAACACGGCGCATAGCCAGCGAATCATCTGTTATTTCATGCAGTGTATTTGTCGATACCGGCGCATAAAAACTGGGCCACCCTGAACCTGAATCATATTTAGTCTGTGAGTCAAATAAAGGAGCACTACAGCAACGGCAATGATAGATACCATCATCCTTACAGTCTGTGTACTGCCCTGTAAAAGGAGGTTCTGTTGCACTGCAGCGGCAAATACTGAACTCTTCCGGGCTTAGTTTTTCACGCCACTGTTCATCTGTAAGTTTGTTACTGGTCATGTCATTTTTCCTTATTTGAGCGATAGAAAAGAGCGCTAATTGTGTATTATCGTAGAAATGAGCAGAAAATACGAATAAGTGTGGAAAATAGAACTCAAAACTTTTGCAAGCTTGATATGCCTGGCTTTAAGCCGTATTTTCTGCATTCTTAAGTGGTTGATAAAATAAGTTATTTTAAAATTCAACACTTAACGGTGACATAGCCTACTTTTTTGGTATACTGAAGTTGTAACCTCTCATTATTCACGGGGAAATGCAGATAAAGCTTGTGCTCAGCTTGACTGGGTAAGGTCGTCATTGCCAAAGTCTACCTAGGCTAGCGTGGGCACAAGTGTTAGCAGGAATGACGGCTTTTGTAGAGTTCAGGTGCCAGTAGATAATGAGAAGTTACCTGAAGTTCACATAAACATACTTTAATAAAGGAAAGTTTATGACACCTTATCTTGATATTAGTTACGCCGAGGTTTTCAAATACCTACTCCTGGCACTTACTCCCTTGCTGCTCTGTGCTTATTGGATTTATAGTTTAAAAAAGTCTGAGAAAGCGCGTAAAGACAGTGAGTTAAAATTACACGCTATACTGGATAGCGCCCCCATAGGGATTTGGTTAACTGACTTAGAAGGGAACTTTACTTTTGTTAATCAAACCTATTGTGATGCCATTGGTTTGATACAAAAACAACTGATTGACACCAGTAGTCTAATGGCCTTAATTGGGCAAATGAAAAAAGATAACTGCCTCGCTTCAAACCAGGCTTGTTTAAGGCAGAACGAACCTTATATTGGGCATGAGAGCATTATACTTAAAGATGGTAAGCTTCATGATCTGGAAATCACCAAAACCAAACTTCTGGACTCATCGGGGGAGGTTGTGGGTATTATTGGAATTTTAGTCGATATTACCGAACGTAAACAGGCTGAATTAAAATTAAAACAAAGTGAAGCGCATTTTCGTTTTATTGCCGAATCAGCACAGGCCTTGATCTGGGTAGCTGATACCCAGATGCAGTACACTTGGTTTAATAAAATGTGGTTAGATTTTACGGGGCGCAGTTTAGAGCAAGAGTTAGAGCATAACTGGGTTGAGAGTGTGCACCCCGATGATTTACAAAACTGTAAGGATTGTTTTGCCAGCCACTTTGAGCAGCAGCAAGCATTCACCATGGAGTACCGCCTTAAGCATCGTGATGGTACATACCATTGGATATTAGATAACGGAACCCCTCGGTTTAGCTTGGGAGGTAAGTTTGAAGGCTATATTGGCTCAAGTTTTGATATTACGGAACGCAAAAAAGATGAGGGAATTATCTGGAAGCAGGCTAATTACGATGAGCTCACCGGCTTGCCAAATCGACGCATGTTTCAAGATCGTTTAGAGCTTGAAATGGCTAAATCGCATCGTGAAAAATGCTCGCTGGCTTTGTTATTTATTGATCTGGATCGCTTTAAAGCCGTTAATGATACCTTAGGGCATGAAGTAGGGGACTTGCTATTAATTGAAGCCAGCAAGCGTATTATATCTTGCGTACGAGAAACTGATGCTATCGCTAGGTTAGGTGGAGACGAATTTACGGTGATTTTGTCTGGGCTGCATGATACATTGAATACTGAGCGCATTACCGGCTTAATCATAAAAAAATTATCCCAGCCTTTTAACTTGGTGGAGCAAGAAGTGTATATTACTGCCAGTATAGGCATAACCTTATTTCCTAACGATGGTGAAAGTATATCTCAGTTGCTTAAAAATGCGGATCAAGCGATGTATCGTGCCAAAAAACTGGGTCGCAACCGGTTTAGTTACTTTACGCCTGCAATGCAGGATACAGCTCAAAAGTATCTGCAAATTCTGACTGACTTACGTAGTGCTATCGCTGAGCAACAATTTCAATTGCACTATCAGCCGATTGTTGATCTGACTACGGGGCAAATACTTAAGGCCGAGGCATTGATTCGCTGGTATCATCCTAGCATGGGTTTAATCAGTCCAGCAGACTTTATTCCTATTGCTGAAGAATCAGGGCTTATTATTGAAATTGGCGACTGGGTTTTTAAAAACGCGGCACAGCAAGCGAAGTATTGGTTAGATACATATGGGTTGACTATCCAGATCAGCATTAATAAATCGCCCGTACAATTCCAGTCCTCAGAAGACAGTACAAACTGGATAAAGTATCTAAATTCTTTGGGTTTATTAGGTGAAAATATTGTGATTGAAATTACTGAAGGCTTGTTGATGGAGACAACTGAGTCAATTGTCAGGCAATTACTACAGTTCCGGGATGCCCATATTCCTGTTTCCATGGATGACTTTGGTACCGGCTATTCATCCCTTGCCTATCTCAATAAATTTGACATTGATTTTCTTAAAATAGATCGGTCGTTTACCCGTAATTTAAGCCCAGACTCCAGTGATATGGTTCTTTCTGAAGCGATTATTGTGATGGCACATAAGCTGGGTTTAAAAGTGATTGCAGAAGGTATAGAAACAGAAGAGCAGCACCAGCTACTTAAGGCGGCGGACTGTGATTATGGGCAAGGTTATTTATTTTCCAGGCCTATCCCCGCAGACGAATTTATTAAGTTGCTTATTCAAAATAATGACTCAGTGGCTAATTAAACTATAATAATACTGAGGAGCGAGAATTCAATAATACTCGAGTCTGGTTAATCAAAAGGTTACCTACTAAGCTATTATTTTTTTCTATGTTCCGTGTCGTAGAACACTACTTATAAACAAAAAATTACCAAACTCAAGGAAACCACTATGTCACTTGCCATAGCTTATAGCCGGGGGCGTTCAGGGATTGATGCGCCTTTAGTGACCGTAGAGGTACATATCTCCAATGGCTTGCCCGCACTCAATCTGGTTGGCTTGCCTGAAACAGCAGTCAAAGAAAGTAAAGACCGGGTACGTGGTGCGATTATTAATTCGCACTTTGAATTTCCCATGCAACGCATCACCATTAATCTGGCACCCGCCGATGTCCCTAAGGAAGGCGGGCGCTTTGACTTACCTATAGCGCTCGGTATTCTGGCCGCTTCAGGGCAAATTCCCAAACATGAACTGGCGAAATATGAATGCCTAGGCGAGTTATCACTAGGCGGGGAGTTACGCAGCGTTAATGGCGTATTGCCCGTGGCGCTGCAAGCGCGTGAAGCGCAACGGGCCTTATTCTTACCGCAGGAAAATGCACTGGAAGCCGCACTGGTGCAGAATGCGAAATTATTTCCTGCGCAGCACATCATCGAAATTTGCGCCCACCTTAATGGTCAGCAACGCCTCCCTGCACAGCCAGAGCAACACCCGACGAGTGATCTGAACACAACTGAGCTGGATTTTTCCGATGTACAAGGGCAGTATCATGTCAAACGCGCTCTGGAAATTGCCGCGACAGGCTTGCACAATATTCTGATGCTTGGCCCACCTGGCACAGGAAAATCCATGCTGGCCTCACGTTTACCCAGCATCTTGCCGCCCTTAACCGAAGCGCAGGCACTGGAAAGCGCCGCAGTCGTTTCTATTAGCGGTAACAGGTTTGATGCCAGTAATTGGCTTAAACCCCCTTACCGAGCGCCACATCACACCGCATCAGCGCCCGCACTGGTTGGTGGCGGGAGTAATCCACAGCCGGGGGAAATTTCTTTAGCACATAATGGTACTTTATTTCTGGATGAACTCCCCGAATTTGATCGTAAAGTGCTGGAAGTCATGCGTGAACCCTTGGAAACAGGGCATATCACCATCTCACGCGCCGCCAGACAAGCCGATTTCCCCGCCCGATTTCAGTTAATAGCCGCAATGAATCCCTGTCCCTGCGGTTACTTGGGCGACCCGTCAGGGCGTTGTCGTTGTAGTGTCGAGCAAGTCGCTCGTTATCGTGCTAAAATCTCCGGCCCTTTATTAGACCGGATAGATATGCACCTGGAAGTCCCCCGGGTTTCACACGAAGTATTACGCAAAGGCTCACCCGAAGGTGAGGAAAGTAGCGCAACCATACGCCAGCGCGTTATACAGGCACGCAATATTGCCATGACACGCTCAGGCAAGGCAAACAGCAAGCTCTCAGCCGCCGATGTAAAACGGATCTGTACGCTGTCAGAGCAAGGCCATCAATTATTGGAACAAGCCATGAACAGCTTTGGCCTCTCTCACCGCGCCTATCACCGTATCTTAAAACTCGCCCGAACCATTGCCGATTTAGCTGGCTCTGAGCAAATCGAAATCCCTCATTTAAGTGAAGCTATTGGGTATCGTAAGTTGGATAGAGCAAATCATTAATTAAATTATTTAATACAATCGTAATTTAGCATACAGGAAGACAGGAAAAAATGAATAATGAAAGAGAAGGACGTGAACTGATTGTTAAAATAAACCACTCTCTTTACGACCCAGGTTTAGGTGTAGTGGATATTTTATTTGTATCTTATAACGATGGCCAGCGTATTGAACTACCTTCAGAAGATGAGTTTCCAACAAAAGGTATTTTCATCAGCAAACAGTTTGAAAATATAAGTCGCCTATTTGAAAAAGATGAACTATTTTATTTAAGAAAATGGGAAGAAAGTAAACAACAGTGGGATGAAAATAGTATAGGGTATGGAAACTCCCATCACCCTCACTGGGCTTACGGAACTGAAGTTAAACATATTCCTAGTAGTTTAGTTATACCTATTTTTAAAGGAAAACTGCCTAATATAGCAACAGGAGAAATAGAGATATCAGGTTTACCCATTAGTAAGCCTTTTTTTATTCAAGAATCTAATGATATTTATGGACCATTTACAACTACTAGACAAGATGATGAGATAAAAGCCCTGCCTTATGTACAGCCTATTTTAAGTATTACCAATAAGTTTATTTTGAAAATTGGAAATAAAATATTAGAAGATAGTAATATTATTACTGAAAAACTTGATATTTCTGGAAGGAGGTATATTAAGTCATTACACTTACTTGTTGAAATAGATAATAATGACAAAGAAGAAGTTGATTTTATTTCTGACGAACAACTCATTGCTGATTTTTCTAGACCTAAATTTGGTAAGAAAGGTATTTTAAGTAAAAAAGAAGCCGAAAAATTAAGACAAGGTATTAAAGATGCCATTAAAGAAAAAAAATTAAATGATGATACAAGTCGCGTATCTAGGCTTATAAAAATATTAGATAAATATTTAGAAAAAATTGATTTTGGTCATAGTATTATTAATGATTATTTTGATAGTGAGCAAGGTAAAATATTCTTAGAAGGCTATTTTGAAAAAAATAAAGATAATGCTAATTCTCCCACTGTACTAGAGTCAGCTGAACTAAAAAAAGCCATTGAATTACAGGAAGATAAGATAATAACCCTTAAAAATCAGATGCTTGCTCAGAGCAGACATCTTGATGATGTGAAAAAGGAAGTAACTCACGAAGTTGAAGCGGCAAAAAAACAAGCAAAGAGTG
>DAOVWV010000299.1 GCA_030636485.1 Methyloprofundus sp. | reverse complement strand
TACCTCACCCGTTATCAACACCTTGGCATTATAAGATGTTATATTAACATGTGTTTTTTGTTTAATATCACTCAGTTTATACAACGCGATAATGGCGCTATCCTCTATATGCTCATCCGTGGCAATAGCCGCACTCTCCCGCCTGTCATATAAATAGGAAAGCCCGGTTAATTCAGCAAAATCATGCCCTATACCACTGCAGGCAGTGAGTATAAGAAAAAACAACAGTATCAGACTTTGCTTCATACCAACTGATTACCAAATAATTGACTATCTATTAAATCACATAAACAGTGAGTAATCAAAAGATGCGCCTCCTGAACTCTCTGTGCAGACTGGCTAGGCACACTAATACAAATATCCGCCTCATTCAGTATCCCGGCTAAAGCCGTTTCATTGTCCCCAATCAGTAATATCACAGTCACTTGTTTTTCATGTGCTGCATTAATTAATTTAACTAAGTTTAGCTCACTTCCTTCTACATTGTAAATCAATAATACATCAGCGGCCTGCCCTAATGCACGCAATTGCTTTGCAAAAACTTCATCATAGTGCTGCGCACTTGCTATTGATGTCAACATTTGCACATCATTAACCAGTGAAATAGCTGGCAAGGAAGGTCTCTCACGCTGATAACGGTTAATCATGGCTGCGGTAAAATACTGCGCATTTGAAACTGCGGCAGCATTCCCGCATGTCAATATTTTTTTATCGGCAAGCAGCGCATTCACTATTTGCTGTGCAGCAAACTCTATCAGTTCGCCTAACTCATCCTGAACCAGTTGCTGGATCAAAATACTTTCACTAATTTGTTGGTTTATATTATTCTGCAAGCTCATATTTAAAATGCGTTCTTTATCCAGTCTGGAGGGTTATTAGCTGTTATTGCGACAACATCAAATCGAATCGGCTGATCTATTTTATGTGTCACTATATAATATTTAGTTGCGGCAATGATACGAGCTTGCTTGGTTCGGGTGACACTCTCCAAAGCACTCCCATAACGATCATTTTTTCGATAACGCACTTCAACGATCACAAGAGCCCCCTTTTCCGCCATTATTAAATCCAGCTCCCCGCACTTGCAGTTAAAATTACGTCCTAAAAGCGTGAGTCCTTGAGCTAAAAGAAATTTCAACGCAAGATCTTCGTATTGCATTCCCTTTTGCCCGCTGTTTAGCTCTTCAGCATATTCTTTGTCACCACCAAGACCAAAGGCACTTTTAAAACTTACCATTCTGGATCAATACCTGTTTTATCCTGCCCTTGATCCTCAGCTATTTCAGCCCTGACTTCAAGCAACTGCGCTATGCCATGATTAAATTTTGCACAGACTAAATGACGCTCGATACGATTATACTCATTCAACAATAAATCGCCTGTTGCACCATTATAAGGTACTGATGCGAGATCATTCAAATAAGGGAGTACGGCGTAAGCATCAATGCCAAAAGCCATTAAATTCAAATACTGCGCAGGAAGTGACTGCCATAGTTCTTGCAATGCAAGCTTATCCAAATCGCCTTGATAAGCCTGCTCAAATAACCACGGAATACTGCAAAAACTCATCCCTTCAAGATCAACATCCTTTTTTGGTTCTGCCTGTCCCGTATAAATTCTTGCCAAACCATAGACCGCAACTGATTGAGCTCTATTATGATAAAACTGCGGATTAATCAACCTGGCGATTGCATTACCTGCAACAATAAATATGACATCAACATCCTGCCGCCTGCGCGGGCTAAACTCAATACCCCCAAGTACTTTGCTTAATTGCTGAAACCGACTTTTGCTTTCCTCAATACTTAACATCTGCTTGACTGGCTGACCAAAATCTCGCGCCCCCGGATTAAAAGTTTGCACAGCCAGAACATCCCCGCCCATAGCTTGCCATGCATTTTGAAAATAATGACTTAACCGCTCTCCCTCAACTGTTTCCGGAGCAAGAATAATTGCATTTCTATGCCCTTCTGCCCGCGCCTGCTTAACGGCTTGCCGCACTTCATCATAAGGGCTCAGGGAAAACTGATATAAATTTTCTCTCACCAGCCCCTCGACATAGTTCAATGCTAGCACCGGAATCGTCAAATCTGTCGTTTCTGCCAACTCAACAACAAGTTTTTTATTAAGCGGCCCTATGACAAGCTGGGCCCCTTGTGATACGACCTGATGATACAATGCAGCAATATTCACACCCTGAGAATCATAAAACTGAATATCGGGCTGTAGGGCATCTTGCTCATATCTACGATAAGCCGCAAGCACCCCCTCTTTTATCACTTTTGCATAGCTAGCATAAGGCCCCGATTCGGGCAAAAACACGGCAATATTTCTAATATCGCCCAAAACTATCTCAGCAGGCAAAAAATATCCCGAGCGTATAACGGACTGCCCTGGATGAGCCGGATTACGCAGTGCCCAGGCATCCATAGCCTGATTAAACTCAGGCGTACCCTTAGCAAAATGGACTGTTATCGCCGCCATTTCCAGCCACCCGGAGTAAATACCGTTCTGCTGTCTGGTCAACTCGTATTCCAGAGTTTCTACAGGCACTAAGCTCAATCTTTCTAAAATAGTCTTATTATTTTCATTTTTTTGCGTTGGCTTTAGATAGGCAGCCAATGCAATGCGCTGCTGCACACTTTCTAACAACTGCCCTTTTAAAGCGTAGGCAAGTACAGACACCTCATAATAACGATGCTGCTGTGTTCGACTCAAAGCTGCAAAAGAAACCCGCTGCAAATGCTTTAATGCTTGATCAGCATTGCCTGATTGTAAATATACTTCTACATATAGCAAGTGATAGTGATTCACTTGCTTAATATTTAGTGCGGCCGTTTTTACTAAGCCCAAATAAGATTTTGCTTTTTGATGCTCTTCAAGTTTCAACAATACCTCTGCCGCCTGTAGGCGGAAAATATTTTGCTGTGGCGCTGGTTTATTTGCCAATCGCTGATACAAAATGGCAGCCTGCTGATATTTCCCCTGGACAAACAGTTTCTTAGCCTGCTGTTCATAGCGACTCTGCTGCACTTGCATATTCTCAGGCCTGGTTTGCTTAACACAGGCCACCAGCAAAAAAATATAAACAATTAAACCTAACTTTGCACACCGCTCTATTAATAACACGCTTAACCTTACTCCTTAAAACATACTGTCTTATAAAATTCAAAGATAATGCATAAACCCTATTGATTTGTAATATCATAGTTAAAAATACTCACACTTAAGCCCAAGGACTCCATAATGCCTGAACAATACGGCACATTATATGTTGTAGCAACCCCCATCGGCAATTTAGCAGATTTTAGTTTGCGAGCCATTGAAACTTTACAGCAAGTTGATATTATCTGTGCCGAAGACACGCGACATGCCCGCACCTTACTTCAGCACCATGGAATTACAACACATAGCATTGCACTACATCAACACAATGAAGCCCAAAGCGCAG
>DAOVWV010000326.1 GCA_030636485.1 Methyloprofundus sp. | reverse complement strand
GCCCCACTAACACCCGACTTTACATCAGCAATTAAATGCTCAGCCGCGACTAAGCCTTGCTCAATAAGCGGTAAAAAACCCAACTGCACTGCCGTTGGATAACAGCCCGGGCAGGCGATTAAGTTTGCATCAATAATTTTACTACGATTAATTTCAGGCAAACCATAAACAGCCTCAGCAATTAAGTCAGGACAAGCATGCTCCATGCCATACCACTTTGCCCACTCTGCGGCATCTTTGATTCTAAAGTCAGCTGATAAATCAATCACCTTTACATCACGTGCCAATAGCTGTTCAGCCATCAACATAGCTGTACCATTGGGCGTTGCAAAAAACACCACATCACAACGACTTAAAGCCTCAACATCCGGCTTGCTAAAACAGATATTAATACTGCCTCGTAAACTAGGGTACAGCGCATCCACTCGCGTACCATCATCAGACCTGGAGGTAACCACCGCTATCTCAACCTCATCATGCAACGCTAAAATACGTAACAGCTCCACCCCTGTATAGCCTGTCCCGCCAACAATACCCACTCGAATCATCACAAACCCTATTTTCAAAATAATAACAAAAGACTATTTTAACTGAGAAATGGTAAAACTTAAGTTTTGTCACATCAAAAACTTAGTTTACCCCTGCACCGAGATACATATACTTCGCACGATCACGACTGTACAAAGTATACTCAAGCAACGCTATAAAATATGATTTTTTTGTCAGCTCCAACATGACACTGAGCTGCATACACACTTCAATATTTACTGATTGCAGTGTCGTCAAAAAAAATATAGGATGGACGGATCTAAACATGCTTGAGATAAAAAATGAATCTTAAATTTTTAAAAAATCTGACCTTTCTGGTTTTAACAATCACTGTTTTACCCGCATGGGCTGAACGTATTGGTCATGTAGATACAAATTTTAAATGGACAGGACCTGATGATAAAATAATCATAGAATCCTTTGATGACCCTGAAGTTTCAGGTGTTGCCTGTTTTCTAAGTAGAGCAAAGACAGGTGGCTTTAGCGGTGCCATAGGCGTAGCTGAAGACTCTTCAGATGCTTCCATCTCTTGCCGTCAAATAGCTGCCATTACACTTTCAGAAAAAATTAAAAGTGGCAAAAACAATGGTGATCAAGTCTTCGAAAAACGCACTTCTTTAGTCTTTAAATCAATGCAAGTAGTGCGCTTTTATGATAAAACACACAATACATTAATATATCTTGTTTATAGTGATCGTGTCATTGAAGGATCTCCCAAACAAAGTATTTCTGCTGTGCCCATCATGCCGTGGAAATAAAAAACTCATTTTGGATGATAAGCAACATGGACTTCATGCTAATTATTTAGTAGGCATATCGTAGCTCTTTTGCTCATCCTTTTTTATACTTATCACTCATTTAAGCACTGCAAAACTAACTAATAAGGCGTAGCAGCTCAGACCCCTGTGAGTTTTGAACCCTGCCCCTCGCCAGTAGCAGGTGAAAATTAACATGCGAGGAGGTAACAATATACACTTCAACAATAGATTCCCGCTAAAAAGACTGCGGGAATGACGAAGGATTATCTAAATTAGTTTATCCTGAACTCAGGTTACTTAATATTTTCATTAGCAAGTCAGATACAAGGAGAACGACTTATGAAAAAACTGCTGGCATTTTCTGGCAATATATTACTTGCCACACTGCTTTGCCTGTCATTAGGTATTGCGCAAGCTGAAGATAAAACCTTCAGTGAAGCCGAACTTGATCAGATGATGGCTCCGATTGCACTTTATCCGGATTCTTTACTTTCGCAAATCCTTATGGCCTCGACCTATCCTGCCGATATTAATGAAGCCGTTAAATGGTCCAAGGATAACCCAAAGCAGGAAGGTGATGCCGCAGTAAAGGCAGTACAAGATAAGTCATGGGATCCCAGCGTCATGTCTCTGGTAGCATTTCCGCAGGTACTGGAAATGATGGGCAAGAAACCGGACTGGATACAAAATGTCGGCGATGCCTTCCTGGCTAATTCTGAAGGCGTTATGGATACGGTACAAAAATTACGCAAGAAAGCCAAAGATGAAGGCAACCTTGAAACCTCCGAACAACAAAAGGTCATTGTAGAAGAACAAGCCTCAGAGACAGTCATCATAATTGAACCCGCAGATCCCAAAGTGGTCTATGTGCCCGTCTATAATCCCACTGTTATCTATGGAACCTGGTGGTGGCCGCATTACAACCCCTGGTATTATTACCCCCCTTATGGTCGTTATGGCTACTACGGATATGGGTATGGTGCTGGAGGTGCGGTAATGAGGGGCATTGGCTTTGGTATCGGTGTTGGTATTACCGCCGCCCTATGGGGGAATTGTAACTGGGGCCGGGGGCATGGCAGTGTTAATATTAACGTCAATAAATTCAATAACGTTAACGTCAACCGCAATAAGATCAATAGCAACAATAGAAATAATAACTGGAAGCACAATTCAAGCAACCGCCGTGGTGTTCCCTACCGGGATAATAAAAGCCGTCAGCAGTTTGGCAATAAACGAGGGGGAGCAGATAGCCGCCAGAACTTCCGTGGGCGTGATGCGCAACGCAACAAAGCGCGCTCAACTTTAGACAAACGCGCAGTCAACCCTGCAACTGGCCGTAAGCAATTACAAGGTTCAGGTGGTGACAGAGCGCGGACATCCGTTAATAAAGCTAATCACCAAGGAAGACTAAACGGTAGCCAATCAAGAAATTTAGGACAAGGCCGCAGCAACAACGCATCAAGACAGTCAGGTGGTTTATCCAATAACACTACGCGCTCCCGGAATAACGCATTTAAAGGTTCGAGCAACGCCAATAGAAGCCGGCAAAATACCAGCCGAGGTAATTACAGCAACCGTTCGATGAGAAGTCATAGTAGTGGTGGTCGTAGTTTTGGTGGTGGTGGTGGTGGCGGTGGCCGTCGTGGCGGCGGCGGACGCAGATAACAGGAGAAACAAATGAGCACTCTATCTAATAATATACAATTAACTATGGTCCGCCAATTATATACATTGAATAAACGCTGGGCAGGAATACTCGTTACCGGGCTTATATTACTCACTGCTGCCTGTTCAAATATAGAGCCCGCAGTGGTAGACCTGACAATTGACCCTATACTACACCAGGCTGTCTTTAAAACGCCTGAGGATGCAGCCAATTCCTTCG
>DAOVWV010000298.1 GCA_030636485.1 Methyloprofundus sp. | reverse complement strand
CGGTTTCAAACTCTCCATTATCGCATTACAAATCGAACGGTCAAGAAATCGGCTTACAACAATGACATCAAAACTGGCAGGCGTAAAGCGACAGGAAGTAATTTCTAGGGCGAATGTCTTAATGGGCAAGGCGTGAGCATCAGCTTGCCGTTGTAACTTATGGATCGCAACAGCCGAAATATCCCAACCTTCTGTGGTCAGTCCCTGCTGAGCTAATAACACAGCATTTGCACCGAGCCCACACGCTAAATCTAACGCTCTTCCCATTTTAGGCAGTAAAAAACGGTTTTCAACTAAAACGCTAACTGGCTCACTAAGCATAGTATCAGACTGGTAAATCTGATCCCACTTATGACTCAGTTCCTTATTCATTAAAAGCCGAGCGCGTTCTCAACCACTCTTCCAGAAAGATTAAAAAGGTGCGCACTTTTACGGATAAATATTTTCGATGTGGGTAAACGGCATGAACATGCATAGGCTCAGCCGCATAATCTTGCAGTACAGCCCGTAAATGTCCTTTTTCTATATCTCTGGCAACAATATATTCAGGCAGCATCACCAAGCCTAAACCTTTTTTAGCGGCTATACGAATAGGGTCTGCCGCATTTGCCCGCATCCGCCCAGACACGATAATTTCCTTTTGCCCCTCCAGACCCTTAAAAAACCATTTATGATAGGGTGGAATCGCGCTATTCACCAGGCAACTATGATGCACCAGGTCTTCAGGCACCAGCGGTATTCCATTAGCACCAAAATAAGAGCTGGAACCACACACCAGCAATGGAGAGCTGGCCATTTTCTTGGCAATTAAACTGGTATCTTCCAGATTGCCAAAGGTTATTGCAAGATCAATCCCTTCATCCACCAAATCACCGGCACTACTTTGCAAAATCAAATCAACCGATAAATCCTTATGCAGAATAAGAAATTCGGCAATAGCCGGTGCAATATACAAAGCCCCGATAACATGTGGCGCACTCACCTTTAGCTTCCCTTTAGGTTCGGTATGCAACTGCATAACCGCATCTTCCATTTCTCCTATTTCAGCCAAAACAGTGCGGCAGCGCTGTAAATATGTCCCCCCAACATCCGTTAAACTCAGACTGCGCGTCGTGCGATTAAACAAGCGCGCCCCCAGATAATTTTCCAGTTGGCCTATATGCTTGGTCGCCATTGCTCTGGAGATAGACATTTCTTTCGCGCCACCAACAAAGCTCCCTGCCCTGGCAACGCTTACAAACACCTTCATCCCGGTTAATTTATCCATAGGCCAATGAGTTAGTTCTCTTAAGAATATTTAGCATTATAGCCCTACTGACACACAAACACCCACTCTTAGCAATTCAGGCTGAATCATACAGGTATAAGTAGGCTTTGGATTACACAATTGAAGTCTGTTTATCGGGAATCTACGCTGAGCATAGATCCCTGCTAACGCTTGTGCCCACGCTTGACTGGGTAGCATGCAGGAATGACAGCTTTTGCAGAGTTCAGATGCCAGTAAGTAATGAGAAGTTACTGGCAGCGCAGTTAACTAGAGTAACCGGCAGGCTTTTTTGCTATTACCGGCATTTGCCCCAAGCACTTTAAAACACACTCATCGGTTCCCGCCTTAACAATGCTTTCTGTAAAAGAGTCATCAACTTTTAACCAACGCTCTGCGACCGAGTCACTAAAACCTTCATCCAGTATCGCTTGACGCAAAACCCTCTGCCGCAGCCTGATCATTTCTTCAGTGATAAACATATGCATATGCATAAAAGCCGGGGTATCACCTGTATAAAGGTTTTCACCCCCAAAAGCAGCAACCATAAATTTTGTTTGCTTATTAATCAGTGCCTCTTTAGACTTGCCATAAAAAAACTGTCCTACCCACGGCTCTTCAAAAATCACATCGTAAAAGCGTTGATGAACATTAAAGACTCCTTGCACTCCGTTTACATCAATTAATAAATCCTTATCGTAACCCTTGGCATCATAATTTACTCTCGTCACATGACGGCGGTCTATTTTTTCCATAGCCTGTGCCATAATATCAGCCACCTCAGAAAAAACAGCATTCCACGCGGCCTCTAATTCAACACTAAATAAATCACCATGATAGTCTCTTAATGCGAGTATGAGTGCTTTCTGCATAGAATCGAAATGTGCTAATTGCGCACCATATTGCAGTATATGCCGTTCACCCATTTTTTCAACAGATGCACTGATTTTTTCCAAATGCTCTACATTTTTAAATGTACTCAACATATTGGAAAATTTTCTATTTAAAAAAATAACATTGCCGGGAAAAACACTTTTAAGTGAAATATCAATATGAAACAACTCACGGAAAAAAATTTGCGACAGAGCATTAATATCTTCACCTAGCAATTCAATATTTTCTTTTACTAGCTGGCGATGTTGCTGAGACATGACTTAGACCTCATTATTAAAGTGAATCATTATGTTAGAGCGAGTTGTTGTAACTTACCATTATCCACTGGCACGGAACAATACAAAATCCCATCATTCCTGCATGCGGTTAGCAGGAATCTATGTTCAACGTAGATCCCCGATAAAGCTTATGCCCGTGAAGAATGAGAAGTTACGAGTTGTTTTGTCAAAATCACTTAGTAAAAAAGGATTTCAAGAAGCGCCCCAGCGTCTTGCTATTCTCACCTTCTGACTCTTTCGAGTCTGCCGCCGTCACTTTGACATAACCCAGCAAATAACATACATTATAAAAATCAAATATATCAGACATTGGAACCTGTAACCTCTCAGCAACATCAAATAAATTCACTGGCTGCTGATGCATATATTCAGCAATATCTTTATACTGACTCAAAATAGAACCATCTGCTACGTCAGGCATATTCCTTAACATAATTTTCTGCTTTACAGAGTGGCCATCCAGCAACTGACCTTGCGAGGCATCAATAACCGCAGAAGCGATTAAAGCCTTAAAATCATGCCGTTCCACCTGGCCGATTTCGGACTTCAGAGCCTTATTGAACTTAGCTCTGGAAAGTACTTTTATCTCTAGCTTTTGCGGTTCCACTAAGTAATATTGCAATAACTCGGCATTCGTTCCTGCAAAATAGTAGCAATTTTCTTCAGGAGCAAGGCATAAGGCAGGCAGTGCATCCAGTTTTACTCGCTTATACTTCTTCTCTTTGCCGCTTTGCAATAAAAAACCAAAAAAATAATTCTCCGCTGCCAGCTTACGCAGTGGATTATTTCGGTGCTCCTGCAAAATATCAGCAATCAAAGCGTCCTCACGGTCTTTTGAATCCGCCTCCAAACCGCCACTTTCCGGCACTTCAAGTATTGCCGCCGGCTCTTCCGGCTCTTCCAGTTCTTCCTTCTCTTCCGGCTCTTCCAGCTCTTCCAGCTCTTCCAGTTCTTCCTGTTCTTCCTGTTCTTCCTGTTCTTCCTGTTCTTCCTGTTCTTCCTGTTCTTCCTGTTCTT
>DAOVWV010000377.1 GCA_030636485.1 Methyloprofundus sp. | reverse complement strand
TAATCAAAGCCGGTTTTTTCTGCAATGGCGGCAACCCATTGTTCCGATTCGCTATCTGGACCTAATAAAACAGCAGAATCAAATTGTTGCTGGAGAAACCGGCAAATTTCATCGGTAGCAGAGAGGCTCACTGCATTTTCTATCGGTATGGCCTGATTGAGCATGGAAATACGGTGCAAATGCGGGTCAACACTAATCACATCATCAAATAATTCAGCCAGCATTTGCCCAACAATAACCTGGCTAACCGCTTCTCCAGGCTGGTTAGCAATATCCTGGCGCATATAGCATAAATAGGGTGCAACCAATGTGAGGCGTTTTGCTCCCAGCTGGCGTGCTGTTTTTGCACACAATAATAACTCAATTAATTTATCATTAGGCTGATTAAGACTGCGGCAAATAATCACATGTTCAGGCAAATCAGTGGCTAAACGGATGAGGCTTTCGCCATCGGGAAATTGATGCAGATAAACGGGCTGCAATGGAACATCAAGCGCCAAAGCCAAACGTTGTGCCTGTTGTAGATAATCTGGAAATGCAAGTACTCGCATGATGACTCTCCTAAGAGGCTATCAATGGTTGTAAAACCTGTTCAGCATCACCGATGCTATAACCACTGTTTTGTTGCGCCAGTTTTTTGGCAAACTTAAAATCGGCGGGAAACTCCGCATGAATCTGAAATAAAGGCTCGCCTTTAGTCACTTTATTCCCCAACTTTTTAAACAGATCAATACCTGCTTTTTTATCCATTGGAGCCCCAGCAATACGGGCAATTTTTGCCGTCTGAAAATTATCAATACTGGTCACAACCCCATCGCGGTCTGCACAGACGAGGTGGCATAGTTTACCCGGCTTTAAATCAATCTCTTTGCTCCCCTGAGCTTTGATAATATTATTCATTTTTACACAGGCACGCCCCGATTCGAGTATGTCTCTGGCGATGGCATAGCCCTGCCCTCCCCGTACATCTGGATCAAATTCGATAATTCGACCAGCCAGCTGTAGTGATTTCTGGCGTAAATCCGCGGGGGCATTCGGGTTATTATTTAATACCTGCATAACATCCCGCGCCTCAAGCGCCGGGCCTATCCCCAAGCCTATGGGCTGCCGGCCATCGGTAATCATCACTTCCAGATGAATATTAAGCCGGTCGCCCACAAACTCAAATAATTTACGCAATGCCAAAGCCTGGCGCATCTGCCTTACTTTTGCCGTTGGGCCTACCGGAATATCAATGATTAAATGCGTGGAACCCGCCGCCAGTTTTTTTGACAAGATAGAGGCCACCATCTGTCCTTGCGAATCAATGCCTAAAGGCCTTTCAACTGAAATCAACATATCATCCACGGGAGCCAGTTTAGCCGTGCCGCCCCATACCAGGCAGCCACGTTCCTGGCGAACAATATCAGAGACCTGTTCTGGCATCAGATTAACCTTGCAGAGCATTTCCATCGTGTCGGCAGTGCCTGACGGAGAGGTAATGGCGCGGCTGGAGGTTTTGGGAATGAGCATGCCATGCGCGGCAACAATCGGCACCACCAGCATGGAAGTTCGGTTGCCCGGGATACCGCCTATACAATGCTTATCAGCCACCAGTGATTCATGCCAGTTCATGCGTTCACCCGACTGCAACATAGAGCGCGTTAAATACAGTAACTCATCACGATCAAGGTTATTTTGCCCCGTTGCAACCAGAAAGGCCGCCATTTCCATCTTTGAATACCGTGTTTCTGCAATATCATTACTGATATTATCAAAATCGGCTTGGTTAAGCCGCTCACCATTAATCTTGCGCCGCACTGCATCCATAGACTTCGGCGGCTCGGCATGGTCAATGGTGACCAGTGTGCCCACCTCGACATTCAAGTGTTTAAAGGCTTGCTGAGAAAGCCCCAATTCACCAGGCTGTACGATACTATTATCATCAACGACATTCAGCACCGCGAGTAATCGGGTGCCATTCACTTTGACCTCTATTTTAGATAAAGCCTGAAAACCTTCCACACGATAAATACTGCACTCACGATTTAAGTAAGCCACATTTTCATGATAGGTATCTATTTCTATCTGGCGTATTTTTAAGGTATCAATGCTCATGGTTTTTTAGTCCTTTGATCAATATAAAACAGATAAGTATGCCTGAAATCATAGCAATACTCGAAGCGATAAGTCCAAGTTTATCTATAAATTCATTACAATAGTTCTTCTAGCTCTGCATCAACAGCCTAACCAATAAATTCTTTAGCTCCCTTTCTTAAAAGCGCCATTAATAGATCTGGATCGTTTTCTTCTGGTGATTTTAGTTGAATAATATTATCATCACTCTTTCCCACGAAAACCGTAGAAACTAGAGAAATAGGAATAATAAATGGCAGCAAGGCTTGCTTGGACACGACAACAGTTATTAGTCGCATTTTATCTCTACTGCCAAATTCCTTTTGGAAAATTACATTCACGTAATCCAGAAATTATTAAGTACGCGGCTCTTATCAATAGAACACCTTCTGCACTAGCAATGAAACTTACCAATATTGCTAGTCTTGATCCGGTGATAATTTCTACAGGCCGTAAAGGATTAAAAGGCGCTTCCGCAGCAGATAAAACCATGTGGCAAGAAATGCAACAAAACTGGGGAAATTTTGCTATTGAGTCTAGCCAAGTAATTAATTCAATTGACGAAGAAAATCTGCCAGAACTCAAGCTGAATACCCAACAAATAATAGATGATAAAATTGAT
>DAOVWV010000101.1 GCA_030636485.1 Methyloprofundus sp. | reverse complement strand
GGGTAACCGTACCCTGCCGCCCTTTGCAGCTCAAAAATGCGAATAAGACTTGTTCCTGTTTGTATTTAAAGGTATAGTGTCCTCCCTTCAGGTATCTTGATTTATTATCAAGATTAAAAGGGAAGTTGGTGCATTATAAAATATAAAGCCAACGCTGCCCCCGCAACGGTAATTGAGTTAAAAATCTACAAGGAGCGAGTATTATTAAATTCTCACTCCTTAATGTCACTGTTCCTAACAGAATGGGAAGACGTAGATTCAGGATCATACACCCACTCATCAGCCCGGAGACCTGCCTGAAACTTTCCTAGGAAATATACTAATATTTCCTGTTGTTATAAACTTGTGCGGGTGGGCACAATGATAGAGAACTTATTTATGAATTCCTGTGCTTTTTTCTTAAGATCATACCTGTTATTCAATTTAATTAATTAAGCGTTGCTTGCATTTATTGCACTCTAAAGCATCCCCTAAAACCTTGTTAATTGAATTTGTTTAATATGAAACTTTACCTTTATAGCTTGCCAGTCGTATTGCTGACGGCACAGGCTTCCTCCTTCGCTGAAGATCAATCACCAGAAGAGACTCCAGAGAAAGGCAGCATCGCCCAGCGGCCACCAACTGAAGAGCTTTCCCCTGGCTCCCCGTATAATATCAATAACTCAGAGCGCGGCACGGGCATTAAACACGACTTAAAATATGATGGTTGCAATGGCTTTATACGCACCGGCTATATTCAAACCCATGCCAAAACCATCAGTAATGAACAAGCCTATGGGCTTGGCGGTGAGCTAGGCTGCGGTGTTTCATGGGGATCTTTGTTTAAGTTTCATGTCAGTGCCTTTACAGCCATCAATCCTGGCTTTAATAGCGGTAATAAAGAGGCAATTCAGGGTGACTTTTTTGATGAGAACAAAAATAGCTATATCACTTTAGGTGAAGCGGTAATGACTCTGTCTTATTCCAGCTTTGAAGCACATATAGGCCCACAACGTATTAATTCGCCGCATATGGATCAGGATGATCTACGCTTATTACCTAATATTTTTGAAGCTTACCTAGTCGATTATCAGTTTAATGACGAATTTTATATGGGAAGTGGCTTTATCCGTACCGCTAAAGGCTGGGAAAATAATGGCAATGCCGCTGACTTTATCGGTATCGGTGAAGCATTTGGTGGTACAGGCTCCCAGTCCTGGCTAGGCTGGGGAACATATCAACAGCAGCATATCAATGCAAGTGCATGGTATTACTACATTAAAGATGTACAACAAATCTTCTTTATGGATATTGTTTACCAAAATAGCATTAATGAAATATTTTCTTATGAGCTAGGCGGGCAATTTGATCTAGGCCGTTCAGTCGGACGTGAATCAGCTGGCCTCGTTGATGCGAACACCCTCGGCATATTCGCCTCTTTAAGTGCTTGTGGTGTGATCTTTACCACCGCTTATAACAAAAACTTTGGCGACTCAGCAGCAGTGAGTAGTGTTGGTGGCGGGCCTTTTTTTACCTCTATGGAGGAAATGACCTTAGACGCGGTCAATGCAGGAAAAAATGCTCAGGGCCTAATGCTTAACTTGGAATATCAGCCACATTTTTTTGAAGCCATGGCTTTCGGTATTGCCATAGGAGATTTTCAGGCTGAAAAGGCGGCAGATTTTCATACTCAGGAACTCAATACCTATTTCAGCTACCAGTATAATCAAATGCTCACGGTGGATATTATGTATGCCTATATTAAAAACCTGGAATCATCCATAAATACTGAGCAATTCCGGGTAATTTTAGGCTATCAATTTTAACTTTATCTGAAACGATTGTTATATGATCTCCGAAGCTTTAGAGTCAAAAAAACGTCATTCCTGCGTAAGCAGGAACAAGGTCAGACTCGGGTACTATTGAATTCTCGTTCCTAAGCAAGTTTATCTATAATCACTTGCGCTGCTTCTTTCTGTGCTTCATTTCCTTTGTCTAGCACTTCTTCCGCTATCTCTCTTGCAGCCAACTCATCTCCCATATCAATATAAGCTTTTGCCAAATCAATTTTTGTTTCAAATTCATCCATATCTGTTAAGTCTGAAACCATTAGATCAATTTCATCATGATCATCAGAATCATCAGAATCACTTGCATCATCTGCTACAGGTACATCAGAAATTTCATCAAAATTAAAGTCAAAATCATTATTAGTAGGCTCATCAGTCACTTGTAGCTCAGCAACTTCCTCAACTTCGGGTTCTGCAAAAGTAGCCTCTTCTTCAGAAACCCCCAAACTCTCTATATCAATATCATCACTTGCATCGTCTGCTACAGGTACATCAGAAGTCTTATCAAAATTAAAGTCGAAATCATTATTAGTGGATTCATCAGTAATTTGCGCCTCAGCAACTTCTTCAACTTCGGGTTCTGAAAAAGTAGCCTCTTCTTCAGAAAAACCAAAACCCTCTATATCAATATCATCCGTATTGAACTCTATGCTTTCAATTTCCTCATCTGGACTAGGCTCCGATAAACTAGCCTCTTCTGAACCTTTTATTTCAGGCGAGCTTGCTGGCTCTAGTTCGCCCAAATCAAAATCAAAATCAACCGTTTCAATATCACTATCAGCTTCAGCAATAGTTTCATTATCAGCGTCTGCTAATTCAGCATCGTTATCACTCGCTAGAGAAAAGGAGCTTAAGTCAAAATCAACACTGTCATTATCACTATCTACTTCAGCAACCGCTTCACTAGCCGACTCTGCCGACTCACTATCTTCCGCCAAAGAAAAAGAGCTTAAATCAAAATCAAGTGCTTCCTCATCAATCGCTACAGGTGAATCCGCAACCGCAACTGCCTCCTCCACCACCTCATCATCGCTATCACCGTTATCATCAGAAGCATCTTCAGCTGTTGCAAACTCTGCTGGTGACTCATCAGATGAAAATAAAGCAGAATCTGGAATGAGCTCACCAGCCATCTCGCTTACTTTAGCCCAGAAATTGAGATCAGTATTTTTACCTTCAAAGGCCAACTCATTGGCAAACCCTTCATAACCTTCAGCATTTTCACTGGTATAGAAGATTTCCAACAGCTTCAATTTATAAACGTCTTTATCAGGACTGTCAGCGATAGCCTGACGCATTAACTCTTCAGCTTGCTGGTATCGTCCATAAGCAAGATAAACATCGGCCTCTGAGGTAGGATCCACTTCTGCCTGATCCGTTTCAAACACATCAAAATCACTCGGTGTAAACTCACTTAAGAAAGAACTTTCACCAACGGTACCTACATCATAAGAAGATTTTTCGTCTAAAACATTGACCTCTAGCTCATCATCTGAATCCGGCAAGAAAATAGCACTAGAAGCAGCAAACATGCTATTTTCATTAATGTCTTCCTCAGCCTGCCGTCTACGCCAAAACAACCATCCTATCGCCCCAAGAGATAGAACACCAAAAATACCTAAGCCAATATAGTAATAACTGACTTCCGAGTCCTCCTCAGCCGCAACTGGCACTACTGGCTTAGGCTTAGGCACTGGCTTTTTGACAACAATGGGTAGCTTGCTAACAGGCTGTTTTTCTACAACAACAGTCGTATCAGTAGCTTTAATTGGCGCAATAGGTAGCTTAGGTGTTACTTCCTGGCTTGAGGGCTCTACCGGCTTTTCAGGCATCGCTTGCTGACCATCCTCTGCTCGCCGATCAACCTGTGCATTTTGCATGACAGCCAGTTGCTGGTCTTTAATCGCCATCATTTCCTGCATAATGGCAAACTGTTTTTCTAGGTTGGCGAGTCTTTCCTGTAGCTCCTGGTTTTCAACTTCCAGATTTTCAGAATCTACAGATTTAACAGCGGGTATTCCAGCGGAAGAATCACTGGTTTCATCTTCTGGTGGTATTAGCGTCAGTTGATTACTATTATCAGCATCACTGACTAGCTGCACTTCAGTAGGTTTAGGCGCTACAACCTTACCTTCCCAGACGGCCATCTGCCTATAGAACTGGGTATTTGCCTGTTTTTTTGATAACTTAAGAACGTCTGCTTTTTCTGGGATTTTTAAGGTTTTTCCCTGCATCAGTGCATTTACATTTGCCTTATAAAATGCACCTGGATTCGCCTTATACAAGGCCATCATCATTTGTTCTACAGAAGTATCACTGCCCTTAACTTTCTGGGCTATTTTCCATAAGGAATCGTCTCTATTTATTGGGCCATATTCGCCTCCCCCTGCATAAGTATTAAAATCACTTTGAGCAGTTGTAACACGACTTGGCGCTCTGTAGGATGGTTTTGTGGGTGATATGGTAGGCGCATCAATTCTAGCCTGCTGATACACAACGGGGGGGTCAACCAAAACGGTAAACTCTTTATAAATATCTCCCTTAGGCCAGCTGACTTCGACTAAAAAATCCAGGAAAGGCTCTTGCACAACTTCATCGGAAGTCATTTTAATGACGACCTTTCCATTTGCCTTTACGACAGGGTGAAATTTAACTGTTGATAGAAAATAACTCCAGGCAATCCCTAGTTTATCAAATTTTTCAGGGGTAGCCAGAGCCACCCTAATATCAGCGAGGTTTTCATCAGCAGCTAAAGATAAAGCAATTTCTGCATTGAGCTTTTGATTTAATGCAGAATGTAGTTTTATATCACCTACGCCTAACGAGTGTGCCGTTAATGGCGCTAGCAAAGACATAGCTGCTAGAGTTTTAGTCAAATTATGCACTCCACTCTCCTTCCCACAAATTTTCCACGATAGCTTTCCCAAATACAGTCAAATATATTATAAGCTTAGACTAGATGTAATTTTTTACCAGCTCTTCTGCAATTTGCACACTATTTAATGCTGCCCCTTTGCGCACATTATCCGCTACAACCCATAAGTCGATACCTTTTGCATGAGAGATATCTTCTCTGATGCGGCCTACAAAAACATCATCATGACCTGAAGACTCGGTAACGGCCGTTGGATACCCCCCATCTTTACGCTCATCCAGTACTGTAATACCTGGTGTTGCAGCTAGAATCTCACGAACTTTTTCTACACTGATTTTATCGCGAGTTTCAATATGAATCGCTTCGGAATGTCCAAAAAAAACAGGGACGCGCACAGCAGTCGGGTTGACCTGAATACTGTCATCAGCCATAATTTTTTTGGTTTCCCATACCATTTTCATTTCTTCTTTAGTATAGCCATTATCCATAAACACATCAATTTGTGGCAATACATTGAACGCAATTTGCTTGGGGTACACATTTGTTTCTATTGGCTTGCCATTCAGTAACTGCGATGTCTGAGTGACAACCTCTTCAACCCCTTCTTTACCCGAACCCGATACCGCCTGGTAAGTACAAACATTAATCCGCTCTATACCCACCGCATCATAAATAGGCTTTAAAGCCACTAACATCTGAATCGTTGAGCAATTCGGGTTGGCAATAATCCCACGCGTAGTATGTTCGGCAATACTTTCCGGATTTACCTCAGGAATAATCAACGGAATATCGTCATCATAACGAAATTGTGAGGTATTATCTATCACGACACAGCCTGCTGCTGCTGCTTTAGGGGCGTACTCTGCAGAAAGGGCAGCACCCGCCGAAAATAACCCTATCTGTGCATTAGAAAAATCAAACTCCGCTAAATCCTGCACGGTGAGATTCCCGCCATTAAAAGGAATGCGTTTACCTACCGAACGAGAGCTCGCTAAAGCATATACATTCTCTACCGGAAATTTTCTTTCCTCCAGGATAGAAAGCATTGCTTCACCCACCGCTCCCGTAGCTCCAACAACCGCTACATTATATCTTTTTGTCATTATTATACTCTTACTTTCAATGCTTTAACGACTGCATCACCCATTTCTGCAGTACTTACTTTTTGCATACCTGCGGAATAAATATCAACAGTACGCACGTTTAAATTCAAGGCATCATTGACTGCTTGCTCTATACGATCAGCGGCACCGGCCAGATCAAAGGTATAACGCAACAGCATTGCTGCCGATAAAATAGTGGCTAAGGGGTTTGCAATGCCCTGATTTGCAATATCGGGCGCTGAGCCATGTATCGGTTCATACATTCCTTTGGCATTTATATCCAAAGCTGACTCATCATTTTATTGAGACAGTTTTTCAACCTGTTTTTCTAATTTTTTCAAACGCGTCCATACCTCACTCAAGCGCTGAAAAACAGCAATGTTTTTAACATATTTCTTAAAGGGCTGAGCGGGACCATATGCATAAATACCCGATTGCTTAATACTACTATGTACACCAGCTCTATGCAGCAACATGGTATCATCAGGAACATACACATGATCTAAAACGCCGGTCTGCCCTGAGGCAACCACACGCTTGCCAAAATGGCTAGACCCAGCAATCCCTGTCTGTGCAACAAGAATACAGTCCTGTTCAATAATGACATTGTGTGCTAAATGACATTGCGCATCAACAATACACCCAT
>DAOVWV010000112.1 GCA_030636485.1 Methyloprofundus sp. | reverse complement strand
GATAGAATTTAGATAAGATAAATAACAGGCGGTAACAATTTAGCTAGCCTTCTCAGAGGGCTAGCTTTAAACACCCTTCTAGGGTGAAGCAAAACCACGTTCTTAGAACGTGGATATTTAATTGGCAATAAGCCATGAATCGGGTATTCTAATGGCTTATGAAATAAACAAGATTGGCCTTTTAAAAAAAATCCCCTTATGACCGATACCCCAGATATTCTAAAAAAAATCCTCGCAACAAAAGAACAGGAAGTTGCAAAGCGCAAGTCACGCATGTCGATTGCTGATTTAGCGGGCATTATCAGCGATGTGGAAGCCCCACGAGGCTTTGCGCGTGCATTCCAGGATAAAGCACTGACTAAAAAGCCAGCGATTATTGCTGAAGTCAAAAAAGCATCACCCAGTAAAGGTGTGATCAGAGAGAATTTTAAGCCGGTAGAAATTGCGCAAGATTATGCAATGAATGGCGCGACTTGTCTTTCTGTTTTAACCGATAAAGAATATTTCCAGGGGGGTGAGGTTAATTTACAGCTGGCAAGACAGGCTTGCCCTTTGCCTGCTTTGCGTAAAGATTTTATGATTGACCCTTATCAAATACATGAATCACGTGCTTTAGGTGCAGATTGTATTTTACTGATTGTTGCCGCTTTATCTGATACACAAATGCATGAGTTGGCGGATACAACAAAAGAATTGGGTATGGATATTCTGGTCGAAGTGCATGATAAAGCGGAAGTGGAACGTGCTTTAACTTTAGATACGCCATTAATGGGTATTAATAACCGCGATTTACGCAGCTTTGAAACCTCGCTGCAAACCACTTTAGACTTAAAGGCAATGGTGCCGAGTGATCGTTTAGTGATTACCGAGAGCGGTATTCATACGCCTGACGATATAAAACTGATGATGGATAATGAAGTTTATACTTTTTTAGTCGGCGAAGCCTTTATGCGTGCCGAGCATCCTGGGGCAAAAATGCGTGAACTGTTTGGGCTGTAAGTCTCGCTCCTTAGCGCGTACGCAAGCCTGTTGCATCCGAGAACTTCCAGATACGGGTAATGACTAAAATATCCAGTTCTTGTAATAGTGCCTTAGGCAAAGGTGGAAAGGGTGCGCTTAGGTGGACGATGCGTTTTGCTGCATCGTCCAGAACAGGGTAGCCTGATGATTTAGTCACCCGTAGGCTATAGAGGCTACCATCTGCTTTGATGGCAACAACCATGCTCAGGGAGCTTGAAAAGCCAGAACGCTTGGCGACAGCCGGATAGTTTAAATTACCCATACTTTCGACTTTTCTCTGCCAGTCGGAAACATACTGCGCAGCAAGGTATTTATGCGCACTGACTGAATTGACGAATTTTATCCGGTTTTGATTGCTACTTGGCTTTTTATAGCGTATTTGTGCGCCCAGTTCAGACACCTGTCGGCGCAATGCGTCCATAGATAATTTGGGGGTGCTTTTTGGGCTATTTTTTTTGGTTTTTTGACTGCTTTGAATGGTTTGTTTAGCAAGCTGCTGGGTTAATACCTGTTTACGTACAACACTTTGCTGCTTGATGATTTTGGGGCGTGGTGGTTTGTCTGGTTTGCTGCCTGAGCTGGCGATCTTCTGTGCGGAAGGTGTGGGTTTATCGCGTTTTTTGCCCGCCCCTATTTGATTGTTTTGAGCCAGGAATTCTGCCTTTTTCGGGGCTTTTTTTGCTTCTTTCGTGACCAGCGTGATGGCAATCGATTTGTGGGCTTTGGCAGGCTCTGGAGCGCTATAATTAATGCCTAGTATTATTAGCGTATGAATGATTGCCGCAATAAAAACAAAAACAATGAGCGTATCATTTACCGGTAGCGTTGCGGAAGGTTGAAAGGCTTGCTCAGGCATGGCGTTATTATGACACGCTCTGAGGAACGACAGTCTCAATATGATCCATCAGTTGCGCGCAAATATTAATGCCAAATTGCGCATCCAGCTCTTGTACGCAGGTTGGGCTAGTGACATTAATTTCAGTCAAATAATCACCGATCACATCAATGCCAACAAAAATCAGGCCTTTTTCTTTTAAAGTTGCAGCGACTTGCTCGGCAATCCAGTAATCCCGTTTACTCAAAGGCTGACCCTGCGCTCTTCCGCCTGCGGCAAGGTTTCCTCGTGTTTCGCCTGTTGCCGGAATTCGTGCGAGCGCATAAGGAATGACTTCGCCATTGACAATTAAGATGCGTTTGTCACCGTGTATAATTTCAGGCAGGTATTGTTGAGCCATGACAAAGCGTGTGCCATGCGCGGTTATTGTTTCAATGATAACGCTAATGTTAGGGTCATTGCTGTGCAAATGAAAAATAGATTCCCCTCCCATACCATCCAAGGGCTTTAAGATAATATCCTGATGCTCTTGAAGGAAGTCGCGAATATGCGAAGCAGAGCGTGTTACCAGCGTGTTTGCGCAGCATTGCGGGAACCAAGCGGTAAAAAGCTTTTCATTCGCGTCACGCAGCGCCTGGGGCTTGTTAAGTACATAAGCGCCCTGCCTTTCAGCCTGTTCCAGTATATGCGTTGCATAAATGTACTCCTGGTCAACAGGTGGCTCTTTGCGCATAATAATGCAGTCCAGCTCATCCAGCGCAATGCTTTGCTGGGAAATGAGCTGATACCAGTTTGAGGTATCGCGTTTTACTTCAATCTGTTTTGTGCAGGCATAGGCGAGGCCATCGCGCAAGAATAGGTCGCCTAATTGCATGTAATGTATTTCCCAGTTGCGTGCCTGTGCTTCAAGCAGCATTGCAAAACTGGTGTCTTTTTTAATATTGATGTGGTCTAGCGAATCCATGACCATGCCAAGTTTAATTGCCACAATATTGCTCTCTTTGGTAAATGTGTTAAGCCCATTGCTATCCGTTGAGTATAGCGCGTTTTTTATGATATGAGCGCGATTTTTTTAATATAATAAAAAAATTCTTGTTTACCTTATTGAAAAAATTTGGTATAAAGTCTGGCTAAATTTGAATTATAAGCACATCAGAGGTGAATTATGTCCAAAATTTGTCAAGTAACAGGTAAACGACCTATTACTGGTAACAATGTATCGCACGCAAAAAATAGAACGAGAAGACGTTTTAATCCTAACTTACATCACCATAAATTCTGGGTTGAAAGTGAGAATCGTTGGATACGCTTAAGATTATCTGCAAAAGGTATGCGTATTATCGATAAAAAAGGTATCGATACTGTTTTAGCAGAAATGCGTCAACGTGGCGAAAAGGTTTAAGGGGATATTATATGCGCGATAAAATTAAATTAGTTTCTTCCGAAGGTACAGGTCATTTTTATACAACCGATAAAAATAAACGCACTATGCCGGAAAAAATGGAAATCAAAAAGTATGACCCTGTTGTACGTAAACACGTCATGTATAAAGAAGAAAAAATCAAATAGTTACTTTTGGTTCGCTTCTTATGGCTGCCTAGCTGTGATCTCCGGATTGCACTATCCACAGTTGATATATCTTATTGACTGTGGAAGCCTGGCTTCCTTATTCGGACGTTCTAATTGACTGCATTTAACTTAGATTCAGGGGTTATCTCATGACTTATTTTGAGCCTTGCAGTTTATCAAATGCATTTTTTAACTTTCCTGTTTGTGTATAAAGCAACTTATATTGCTTTTTGAACTTCTCTAACTCCATCGTTAAGCGTTTATTTTCTGCTTTTAAGCTTTGATTTTCCTGTTCTAAATCAGAAGCCGTATTGATGTCTGGAGTACTTGCTTCTATCGCTGGTTCAGCTTTCTGGTTCGCTGCAAGATGACTATCCTGTTCGGCAACGGCAAGTGGAGCTTCTGCGCCACTATTATCGCTTGCCAATGCTGTCCCCTCAAATTCTTTAGGTAGGTCTTGCATGCCCCCTTGCAAAATATCCGCATCAATCTTGCTTTTAATCAGTACAAAAGCCGCTGCTTCGCTGACCTTGCCATCGTCACAAATAATAATGACTTTTTGATTCTCCAGGCTTAACTCTTTTAAGCTCAGGCGCAATGAAAAGAAAGGGATGTTGCGACTGCCTTTGATATGGTTTTTATTGTAGTCATCCGCAGATCGTATATCGATAGCTATTGTCTTGCCCTGCTCACATTCAAGCAGCATTGTTGGGTAATCAATATAGCTCAGAGCGGGTTCTTTAATCAGTTTAATAAAGCGCTCTTTATCAATCCGCGTTAATAACATATCGGTTATTGCGGTCACTGTCATGCTACGTGGCTCGCCCGATAACAGAGCATCTTCACCAAAGGTGTTATTAGTGCGTAGTTCCAGTAATTTAATTTCTTTTGCTTTTGCTGAAGCTTTGCGCGTTAAAGAGCATCGCCCTCTTTTGATCAGGTAGTAATATGCGCCAGTATCCCCCTGATTAAAAATATTCTCCCCTTTTTGGATTTCAATATCCTCCAAGCTCATCAAAACCTGTTGCAGGTTCATCGCAGGCAGGCGCTGAAAAATAGGGGACTTTAGTAAGGCCGACATCCAGTCTTCCGGCTCTTCTGATTCTGAGGTGCTTTCATTTTCCACCATATAACCCCCTTTTTCCTCTGCATCATCTATGGCTGGTTTATCAAAAGCATTAAGCCGTAGGTTCACATAACGTACCTTGGTGACAGCGCGGGCAGAAATTTGCCGCGGAAACTGGTGTGCGAGTGAAAATTTAGCGGAGTCTGTTCCCGCCGTTATTTGTTCTATCCTAAGTTCTTCTGCTTCCAAAGAAACAGTCCCGTCTAAAAGATATATAAACGATTCTGGAATATCCCCTTGCTTAAATAAAAAGTTTCCTTTGGGCTGTTCGATGATACTAATCTGGGAGCATAAAGTATTATATCGACGCACCGGCATCGTTACCAATGGAAACAGTTTGCGCAATGCCTGTGCTTCTTCTGATTTTGGGTCTACAGCCATGGATATATACTAAGATTGGTTTTGTAATGATGATTTAATTATAGGAGTCAATTCTACCGAGTGCCAGTGAATATTTTAATATTTGCGGTTACATCACAGAACTGTCACTATTGGTATAATTCGATACAAAAAATAGGGTATCTATTTTATACCTAAGGCTGCGAATTTTTAGCGGCTGAGTTTTTGCTGATAGTTGCGCTGTCGAAATAGTGACGTAGCCAGCTATGCGCCTGTTTTATTTTGCTTCCATGAAATGGTAGCCCACTATAACTCAACCTTCAAGTTTTGCTTAGTGTAAAATATGATCACTACCCTTTATAATCTTATTAGGCACACACATGTCCTCGTCTGAAAAGCAGTTTATTCCTCTTAATATTGCCATATTAACCGTTTCCGATACACGTGTTGAAGCAGATGATATCTCAGGAAAAGCGCTTGTCAAGAGTCTAGAAAACTCGGGGCATAAACTATTTGCCAAGGCCATCGTTACGGATAATATTTATCAGATTCGTGCCAGTGTTTCAAACTGGATTGCCAATGACGAGGTTAATGTCATTATCAGTACAGGCGGGACAGGTGTAACCGGCCGTGATGGTACGCCTGAGGCTGTTGAGCCCCTGCTGGATAAAACCTTATCCGGCTTTGGAGAGGTCTTTAGAATGTTGTCTTATCAGGAAATAAAAACCTCTACCATCCAATCCCGTGCGATTGCAGGTGTCGCCAATGCCACTTATATATTTTGCCTGCCTGGCTCTTCCAGTGCCTGCCGTACTGCCTGGGACAGTTTAATCAGTGAACAGCTTGATTTTACCACCAAGCCCTGTAATCTGGTGCAGCTAATGCCGCGACTAAGGGAAAAATAATGCATCCCGTGTTTCTTTTTTTAAGTACTCTAAGTGCCTTTCTTGCTGTTGCGATGGGAGCGTTTGGAGCACATGCGCTTAAAGCCATTTTATCGGCTGATATGCTAGCGGTCTATAAGACGGCTGTTACTTATCAGATGTGGCATGCATTAGGTTTAGGTCTCATTGCCTTATTAAGGCATCTTCATCCCCAATCCCGGTTGATAAAATATGCGGGATGGTTAATGTTTAG
>DAOVWV010000341.1 GCA_030636485.1 Methyloprofundus sp. | reverse complement strand
GTTGCTGCTTTGGGGGGCTTAGGAAACACAACGTATGCCAATTGATGTATTACCTGACTTAACCGCACCCACAGTAACGGTTGTCAGTGAGGCGCATGGCATGGCACCTGGCGAAGTCGAAAGACTGATTACTTTTCCTATTGAAACTGCTTTAAACGGTGCTGCCGGAGTACGACGAGTGCGTTCTAACTCGGGTGTTGGCTTAGCGGTCATTATCGTGGAATTTGAGTGGGGCACTGATATTTATCAGGCTCGACAGATTGTTGCAGAAAAATTGCAACTCGCCCGCAATAGCTTACCACCTGATATTCCTACACCTGTGATGGCTCCGATTACCTCGGTGATGGGTGAGATTTTATTTATTGCCCTAAAGTCTGAAAAACATGACAGTTTAACGCTTAAAACCACTGCAGACTGGGTGATTAGACGTCGATTACTCGCTATTCCTGGGGTTGCTGAAGTGATCCCTATCGGAGGAGATACCAAACAGTATCAGGTTGAAGTTAAACCAGAGCGTTTAGCGGCTTATCAGCTGACCTTAACAGAAGTAATCAATGCGGTACGTGACAGCAATAGAAATGTATCGGCAGGTTTTTACACCAGCTCTGGACAAGAATACCTGATTCAGGGAATAGGCCGAATTCAACATCTGGCTGATATAGGTGAAGCTGTCGTGGTGCAGCGTAACGGCCAACCTATACGGGTTCGTGATGTGGCGGATATTAAAATAGGAGCTGCGCTTAAGCGCGGTACAGGCTCGCATAATGGTAAACCAGCGGTTATCTTAGGGGTACAAAAACAGCCTGGGATTAATACGCTAGAACTCACGCAACGCCTAGATACTGTTTTAGCCAATATTCAGAGTACTTTACCCGAAGGTATGGTCTTAGATGCCAATATATTCAGACAAGCTGACTTTATTTCTGTTTCCATTGGTAATTTACTGGATGCGCTTCGTGATGGCGCTATTCTCGTCATCATCATTTTATATGTGTTTCTAGTCAGCGGACGCGCAACGCTGATCACCTTATTCGCTATTCCCATTTCCATGATCACCGCTATCCTGACAATGAAAGCGATGGGGGCAACGATTAATACCATGACACTGGGAGGCCTGGCAATAGCCTTGGGGTCTTTAGTGGATGATGCCATTATTGTGGTTGAAAATACGCTACGGCGTATGCGTGAGAATAACCGTTTGCCTGTGCCTGAACGTATAGCTGTGATAAAGCTGGTATTCAACGCCAGCCATGAAATTTTGGGCTCCATCGTCTTTGCCACCTTAATTATCATGCTGGTGTTTTTACCTTTGTTTTTTCTCAGTGGTGTAGAGGGGCGCTTACTACAGCCTTTGGGAACAGCCTATATCGTTGCTATTGCAACTTCTTTAGTGGTTGCGGTGACGGTTGCTCCTGCTCTTTGTTACCTTTTGCTTCCCCAATCCAGTGCTATTCGTGAAGTTAAAGAAGGCCGTCTGGTTATTTTCTTAAAACAACTGTATTTACCTTTTCTGGAGGGTACTTTAAAACGCTGGAAAAGTGTCAGCATCCTTTCGTTTTCAGGCCTTATCGTGGCAATGATCGCCCTGGTTCTTTCGGGGCGTGCTTTTTTACCTGAGTTTAATGAGGGTAGCTTAACGATCAGTGCTGTTACCTTACCCGGAACCTCTTTACAACAATCCGATCAACTGGCTCAACGTGTGGAAGAGATCATTCTGCAACATCCAGAGGTAATGGCGACCGCGAGACGAACAGGACGGGCAGAACTAGATCCCCACGCACAACAGGTTTTTGCGTCAGAAATAGATGTCAGTTTAACAATGCAAGAGCGTAGTAAAGAGGCTTTTTTATCTGATTTAAGAGCTTCTTTAACGGCGGTGCCGGGTATGGCCATTGTGATTGGACAGCCAATCTCACACCGTATCGATCATATGCTATCCGGTACGCGGGCCAATATTGCCATTAAGATATTCGGTCAGAATTTAGTCGAGCTACGCCGTTTGGCCAATCAAATTAAAACGGTGACTGAACAGGTACAGGGTGCAGTGGATGTCGCCATTGACAACCCTGCCGATGTGCCTTTCCTTGATATTAAATTCAATAGAAAAACGATTGCCCGTTATGGCCTGAGCATTAACACGGTGTCAGAAGCCATCGAAACCGCTTTTGCTGGTCAGGTCGTTTCTTCAATTTTGGAAGACACCGGTAGCTTTGATTTAGTCGTTCGCTATGGCACGGATACATTAGAAAATATAGAGATGATTCGCTCCACGCTGATCATGACCGCCTCCGGTGCGCAATTACCTTTACATGCATTAGCGGATATTCGTAAGACACGAGGGCCAAACACCATTAGCCGGGAGAATGCGCAACGAAAAATTGTTGTGATGGCTAATGTAGCAGAACGTGATCTTGCCGGCGTAGTGAATGATATTCGCGCGAGAATTGAACAAAAAATCAGTTTTCCCAGTGGTTATCATGTGGAATATGGTGGCCAGTTTGAAAGTGCCGAACAAGCCTCCAGAACCTTATTTATTGTTGGCTTTATCGTTATTATCGGTATTTTCTTATTGTTATTTGTTGCTTTTCATTCGGCAGGCGATGCTTTCTTAGTGATGTTGAATCTACCACTGGCTTTAATCGGCGGTGTTATAGGTGTTTATATTTCTGGTGGCATCTTGTCTGTCGCCTCCATTATCGGATTCATTACTTTGTTTGGTATTGCGACCCGTAATGGCGTCATGATGATCAGTCATATTCATCATTTAGTGCAAGATGTGGGTATCAACGATTTATATCAAGCTGTTAAGCAAGGTGCTTTGGAGCGTTTGTTACCCATTCTAATGACAGCCTTAGGCACTGGCCTGGCGTTAATACCACTGGCTTTAAGTGGCGGTGAACCTGGCAGTGAAATTCAATCGCCCATGTCGATCGTCATTTTGTTTGGATTATTAACATCTACTGCTCTGAATATGCTGGTCATACCCGCATTGTATTTACGCTTTGGTTCAATGCGAAGCGTAGCGGATAAGCGGTGAAAAGAAAATGAGTTAT
>DAOVWV010000075.1 GCA_030636485.1 Methyloprofundus sp. | reverse complement strand
TGCTAACGGCATGCAGGAATGACGGCATTTACACAGTTCAGGTGCCAGTGGATAATGAGAATTTACCAATTTAGACGCTTATTCTATGCTTTAGAAGGTTTGTTTTTAGTCTTTAAAATTTTTAACCCAGACCCATGACGAACAGGCAAGAGCAATAACAACGTAGGCATAGTTTGCAGTCAGTTTGAGTAGTGTGTTGCTCGGGTCGTGTTGTAAGCTATCTTTTAGGCCAGGGGTGATAAAGAAAGTCCATAAGAGGGCGGGGATAAAGAAGGCTAGAAAGCCTGTTAAAGCCATATTGACAGGATTTTTACCTGAATTCAGTGCGGTTTTAAAAAATATAACAACGATGATGATCGCAGCAATGGTGCCGGGCATAGGGTGTCTCCTTAACGTTTGTTTTAACTATCATAGCCTGTGGGCTAAAGGCTGTCTATTTTGAGTGAGTGCGATGTTTCGATCAGCAGTGTACTGTTTACTTCCGGTCGATTGATTTGTTGGCGATTAGGAAGGGGAGCTCTGGCTTTTGCTTATGATAAAGCTTTTTGAAGGGTTTATTTTTGATATATAAAGCACTTATTTGTGTATTTGAGCGAGTTTACTTTACTATTTAGTCAGTAATCCTGACGTGATTAAAACGATGCTTGCAAATATGACTCACAAAAAGTGCTATATCATTTTGTTATCTCCGGTAATGATTCTATAGCGATGCTGTGAGTTATGATAGAGTACTTAAGGTTTATAGCCTATAAACCTTGGGTTTATAAAGGGGGGGAACGGTGGATAAATTAAAAAATATGCAGGTGTTTTGCCGTATAGTCGAGCTAGGTACTTTTGCCGCAGCGGCGCGTGAAATGAACGTTTCAACGATGATGATTAGCAAACATATCCGTAACCTGGAAAATTCTTTGACAGTTTCCCTGATTAATCGTAAAGCGCGTCCCATCATTGTAACTGAGTTGGGACAGCGTTATTATCAGCAATGTAAACAATTACTGGCTGATTTAAGTGATATAGAAAATTCTATTGCCCAGTCAGGTCAGGTTGTGAAAGGTATGTTGAGAATTAATTCTCCAATAGATTTCGGGGGTATATTTATGGTGCCTATGATTAATGAGTATCAGCAGCGCTACCCTGACGTAAATGTATTGATGTCGCTGGATAATGCTTTTATCAATTTACGCTTAGGCTCATTTGATATTTCAATTGTTGTTACGGATAAACTGGATCAGGGGGTGGTGGCGCGAAAAATTGCCCAGACCTCATTATGCACTTATGCTTCGCCCGGGTATATAAAGCAGTATGGCTGCCCTGAAACAATAGAGGACTTGGCAGAGCACAAATGTTTGCATTATCTGGGGACACCACATGCCGATCTCTGGCGCTTTAATAAAGAGAATGAAGAGATTGATATTCGTCCGCAATGGTCATTTGCATCTAATAATGGGCGTGCCTTATGTCAGGCCGCTTCTCTGGGGATGGGGATTATACGTTCGCCTGCATTATCGGTACGCAGTTATGTGCAGTCTGGGGAGTTGGTGGAATTATTATCGGATTATAAGATTTCTAGCTTATCCGTTTATGCGACCTATCTTCAGCGTAATTATTATCCCGCCAAAATAACCACCTTTATTGATTTTCTGTTGGACTATTTTGCGGAATAAGGCGACAGTATTTGCCTAAGCTCAATGATACTCAGGTGCCCCAAGCTCCATAATGGCATCCATTTCAACACCGACACCTTTAGGTAAGGCAGCAACACCCACAGCGGCGCGAGCAGGGTAGGGCTGCGCAAAATATTCGCCCATAATTTCGTTAACAATAGGAAAGTGGGATAAGTCAGTCAGGAAAACATTGAGTTTGACAATGTCCTGTAAATCCCCGCCTGCTGCTTGTGCAACAGCATGAAGATTATCAAAAACACGTTTGATATGTGCATTGATATCACCGTCAATAATTTCCATTGTGGCGGGGTCTAATGGAATCTGCCCGGATAAATAGACAGTGCTCCCCACCCTAACGGCTTGTGAATAAGTCCCAATGGCTTGAGGGGCATTATCCGTCTGAATGATCTCTTTTTTCATAACAAGGCCTTATTTGATTGTTCGGGTAATTTTTAAAACGATTAATAGTTTTTTCAGTTGACGCATAATATTCGCTAAATGTCCCCTGTCTTTGACTGTAAAGGTAATAATATCAATGGAGACATCTGCATCCTGATCAGCAATATGTACTTTTTCAATATTGGAATCCAGTTTGGAGATGGTTGATGCGATAGTGGCTAATGTTCCGCGCTGATTTAATAACTCTATACGTATTTCAGTCAGGTAGTCGCCAGTCACATCTTCGCTCCATTCGACATCTAACCATTCACTCGGCTTTTTACGTTCATCTGTGCTGTTTCTGCACTCATGATGATGCACCACAATGCCTTTCCCGGGATTAAAATAGCCTACGATCGGGTCGCCTGGGATAGGTCGGCAACACTTTGCCAGGGTCACTACCATGCCCTCGGTGCCTTTGATGATCAACGGCGTTTTTTTGCGTGTTTCAGTATCATCCAGTTTGACTGCGGCACTGATATCTTGCTGATTTAATTGTTTGGCAATCAGAAAAGGCATTTTATTGCCTAGGCCTATATCTTCCAGCAATTCATCCAGCGTGGTAAATTTAAGCGCAGCCAGAAGTTGCTTCAGCATGGCTTCAGTTATATCACTGAATTTTTTATCTATATCCAGCAGTTCTTTTTCCAGCAAGCGGTGTCCTAAACTAATGGCTTCCTGTTGTTTAAAGTGCTTAAGATAAGAGCGTATTCCATTGCGTGCCTTGGTGGTAATTACATAATTTAACCACAAGGGGTTGGGTCTGGCCCAGGACGCTGTGATGACTTCGACAGTAACACCATTATCCAATTGTGTCTGTAAAGGTACCAGACGTTTATCAATACGTGCAGAGACACAGGCGTTACCAATATCGGTATGCACTGCATAGGCAAAATCAACCACACTGGCATTACGGGGTAATTTGATAATATTGCCTTGAGGGGTAAAGACAAATACTTCCTGAGGAAATAGATCAACCTTGAGGTTGTCGATAAACTCAAGTGAGTCGCGGGTTGTCTGTTGCTGTTCCAGTAGATCACGCACCCATTCGGTTGCCCGGTTTTTGGGGGTAGAGTGCTCGCCGTCTTCAGACTTATATAGCCAATGCGCGGCTATGCCCGATTCAGACATGCGGTGCATTTTTTCGGTACGGATTTGAATTTCAACCGGGACACCATAAGGGCCGATTAAAACCGAATGTAAAGACTGGTAGCCGTTTGCTTTAGGCAGGGCGATATAATCCTTGAGTTTACCGGGAACTGGCTTGAACAGGTTATGTACCACTCCCAGTATGCGATAACAGGTATCAACATCGGTACAATAAATCCTAAAGGCATAGACATCGAAAATATCAGAAAAAGAAAGTTTTTTGACTTGCATTTTTTTATAAATGCTATACAGAAATTTTTCCCGTCCCTCTACCTCACACATGATATTCGCTTGATGCAAACGTGTTTTAATGGAGTCGTTTATGGTCGCAATGATTTCTTTACGATTGCCCCGCGCCTTTTTTACCGCACTTTTTAAAATACGGTGGCGCATCGGGTACATGGCAATAAAACATAAAGATTCTAACTGATGACGGATACTGTTCATCCCCAGGCGATTGGCAAGAGGCGTATAGATATCCAGTGTTTCCCGGGCAATACGACGCTTTTTTTCAGGGCGCATCACACCGAGCGTCTGCATATTGTGCAAGCGGTCTGCAAGCTTGACCATAATAACGCGCAAATCCTTTGCCATTGCCAGGCACATTTTTCGCACACTTTCCGCCTGTGCTTCAGCCCGGGTTTTACAGTGTAATTGGGTCAGTTTGGTGACACCATCGACGAGTTCGGCAACATCTTCGCCAAAGAGTTCTATGATGTCTTTTTTTGTAACATCGGTATCCTCAATGACATCATGCAAAATAGCCGCAATGATGCCATGCACATCCATACGCATTTTTGCCAGGATAATGGCAACTGAAAGAGGGTGGCATATAAAGGGCTCACCACTTTTTCGAAATTGGCCAGCATGATGTTGCTGACCAAATTGATAGGCTTGATAAACCTGATCTAAATGTGTTTTCTCTAAATAGTTTCTTAAGAGAGCATTAAGCTGGTTAAGCAGAAGTTGCTCAGGTGCAGCTGAATCAATTATTTGTACCTGAGCACTCATTAGCTAGTAGGGAGCAGAAAAAGTGGTATCAGCAGGATCTCCCACTTGATGTAAAGAATCAATATTTTCAGGTGTCACATGGCCTTCTGCAATCTCACGTAAAGCCAGAACGGTAAATTTATCGTTTTCAGGGCTGACAAATTCTTCTGCCCCTTTTTCTAGTTGACGCGCTCTTTTTGACGCTAAAAGAACAAGCTCAAAGCGGTTTTCAACATTTTCTAAACAATCATCGATGGTAACTCTAGCCATTTTTAAACCTTATGTAATGGATTTTATAAAAAATCAAAGTAATATTATGCTTATTATACAGAGAGTTTATGACTCATAGGAGTATTGATTTCATAACGCCCAAAGTTTTTTTTAATAGACTCTGCGTAACTGTTTATCTCCCCCCTTTGAGAAAGGGGGAGCAAGAAGCTTTAATGCATTATGCAGGAGTGCAATCGCGATTTTACTCTGTCTGTAAAATTTCTTTTGCCTTTTCATAGGCCGCTCTAAAATCCAGATAGACAGGTTTATCACCTGTTAGCATAGAATCAAGTAAAGCATGTTGAACTTTGTACTTGATGTTTCCAACGGCTAAAGGACCTATGGAAACTGCATTATCAGCGTTATTGGCATGGGTTAATGGCGCACCAAAATCATTCATTTGCACACCTGCGATCCCTGCCGGAGGAACGGCATTGACATCACCTGCCACTTTAAGTTGTTTGCAGCCGCTTAATACCTCGGGACTTAAAATCTGAATCCCTGCTTTAGCCGCGCAAAAAACCAGGTCAACACCTTCCAGTAACTTGATTTTATCTTCATCGTAGGTGGCGACGGCACCTGTTAACTCGCAACCAAAGCGGCGGTTATATTCGTCAGCAATATTAGCGGCTGTCTCTGCTGAAAGATGATCTACCAGTACCGTTTCTGCACCGGCTAATGAAGCGATCACACCTGTTGCGATACCAACCGGGCCGGTTCCACCAAAAACCAGTGCCTTGCAATTTTTTAATTTTTTATTGTGTTTAGCCTTAAGCTCTTTTTCCACACAGGCCACAAGTGCCGCTGCCGTTGTAAATGCACCACTAGGGTCAGCAAAAACCGAAACCTCAAAAGGGGGAACCATTGCATTTTTGGCACTATTAAGCATATCGACTGCGACACCAATATCACGCCCACCAATAAAAATCCCCGTTTTTTTAACGCCTTTAGGGCCGCGTGAGAAAATGGCATCCTGAGTGAGTCCATACACATTATCCAGTGTGACATTAGAATATGGCATAAGGACATCAAAATCACAGTCCAGTGCCATATTGACATCAAATGGACTGTTATTGGGCATGGGGTCTAACATATGTAAAATACTTCTTTTAGCCATAAGAGGATCCTTATTGTTTTTTTGAGAGGGAGAATTAACTTAATTGCTACACTGCTTTGTGGCTCTAGGCTTTGGCTGCGATATAGGCGCGGCTAAAGCCTCAGCTATTTATTTAGACGACTTGATATAATCACGGGCTGCTGCAAAAGCATGTTCAAAGTGTAAATAGAGTGGCTCTTCTATTTCAATCATCTGTTTTAATAACTGACTTTGAACCTGATATTTTATATTACCAATGGCTAGCGCACCAACGCCGACTGCACCGCTAGTAGAGCCTGCAATCTGTTTGCCATTATCAAAAGCATCCAGACCAGCAACCCCCGAAGGAGGAACGGCATTAACATCAGCTGCGACTTTAAGCTGGGGAGCAGAGGCAACCAGTTCGGCGCTTAATAGTTCAATACCCGCCGCACCTGTCGCAAAAACAACCTCTGTGTTTTGTATATAGCCTGCTTTGTCTACATCGGCACCTGCAGTAATGCTGATTTTTCCTGCGCCAAATTCCTCATTACACATATCTGCAATACGTTGAGCCTTTTCTAACTGGCGGCCAATAATTCTCACATTGGCACCTGCCTGGGCGGCTAAAACCGCTGCAACCTGGCCAACGGGGCCGGTTCCTCCTAATGACAGTATTGTCTTACCTTCAAGCGTGGTCGAGAATTTCGTGGCTAACTCATTTTCTACAGCGGCAACCATGGCTGCAGCCGTTGTAAATGCACCACTAGGGTCGGCAAAGGCAGAAACTTGAAAAGGAGGGAACATGGAATCTTTCGCTATTTTAAGCATATCCATTGCCTGTTTGGTATCTCGACCGCCAATAAAAATACCGGTATTTTTTAAACCTTTTGGGCTGCGCGAAAAAATGGCATCCTGAACGAGCGCACAGACTTCATCAAGCTCTACATTAATATAGGGGACAGCAGCAACCCAACCTGCATCAATCGCCATATTGACATCAAAAGGACTAAGGTTTTTTGCAGTGGTTAGCATATGCAAGATAAAGGGTTTGGACATGGAGCTTTCCTTGTTATATATTTCAAAAAATTAAATTATTGGTATAAGTATAAAATAAATACTCATTTATTCACAGTGTATACTTCGCGCGGTCACGGTTGCGGGTTTTATAGCGAGTTGTTTTTTGTCGAGAGCAAGGTACTGAAATAGGCGCATAGCTGGCTACGGCACTCTTTTAGTCACGCCGCTATCAGTGAAAAACAGTGGCTAGAAAGCCGCAACGGCAGCCGTGCGAAGTATAGACACATTAGAATTTACAAAATAGTGTATTATTCCCTGTTATAAATAAAATTCAGGAGTATAGCTAGATGCATAATGTGACATTAATCAAAGGGGATGGTATTGGGCCTTCCATTATGGAAGTGGCTGTCAAAATCATTGATGCGAGTGGTGCCAAAATTAACTGGGAAGAAGCAGATGCGGGCATGGCTGCTTTTGATAAACATGGCACTGCAATTCCTGATGAGACATTGGCATCCATTGATAAAAATAGAATCGCCTTTAAAGGGCCTTTAACGACCCCCGTAGGCAAAGGTTTTAGAAGTATTAATGTCGCTCTACGACAAAAATATGATTTATATGCCAATATCCGTCCTGCACGATCGTGGAAAGGGGCGCAAAGTAAATTTTCTGATATTGATATTGTGGTTGTCAGAGAGAATACCGAAGGCCTTTATATGGGGCTTGAGCATTATCTGACGCGTGAACAGGATGTTGCAGAAAGTTTGGCGGTGATTACCCGCAAAGGTTCTGAGCGTATCGTTGAGTATGCATTTAAATATGCGCGTGAAAATGGGCGTAAAAAAGTGA
>DAOVWV010000253.1 GCA_030636485.1 Methyloprofundus sp. | reverse complement strand
TGCCATATAAATAACACACTCATCAATTAAGCCTTGCTGCATTAATGCACCATTTAAAACACTTCCCGCTTCAACCAAGACATCATTAATCTGCTGTTCAGCGAGGAAGTGTAATGCTGCCATTAAATCGACATGCCCATGTGGGTCAGCAGTCAAGTGAAAAATGTCAGCACCAGCTTGCTGCAAAGCCTGAGATTTATTTTTATCTTTTGAGCAAGTTAAAATAAGTGTACGTCCTGGTAAGCTTAAAAGCTTCGCCGTTACCGGGGTTCTTAAGGAGGAATCAAGAATAACACGCACTGGCTGCTCTACATCAATCCCTTGCAAGCGTACATTCATGCTCGGGTCATCTGCTAATATGGTATCAACACCTGTCAGAATTGCACTACTCGCTGCGCGTAATTTTTGCACATCTTGTCGGGCATGAGCGGAAGTAATCCACTTGCTTTCCCCTGAAGCCATGGCTGTCCGTCCATCCAGACTCATTGCCAATTTACTCAGCAGATACGGTTTGCCTGTTTGCATCCGGGTGATAAAGCCTTTATTGAGTGCTTGCGCTTCGGCCTGCATAAGTCCACAGCTGACACTGATACCGGCTTGCTCAAGTAATGCCAGCCCTTTTCCGGCAACTAATGGATTAGGATCCTGCATGGCGACTACTACGCGCGCTACGCCTGCTTTAAGCAATGCTTCAGCACAGGGGGGAGTTCTGCCATAATGGCTACAGGGTTCCAGCGTTACATACGCGGTTGCTCCCTGTGCATCGTTGGTGTTTTTTAAGGCTTCCACCTCGGCATGACCCTGGCCTGCGCGGATATGCCAGCCTTCAGCAATTATTTGCTTATCTTTAACCAAGACGCAGCCAACACGGGGGTTGGGTTTGGTTGTATATAGCCCTTGTCTGGCCAGGTGTAAGGCGTGTAACATAAACTCACTATCCTGTGATGATAGTGGCTTAGGCATCTTGCTGGTTCTCCTGTAAGTCTGCAATCATATCGGTAAACTCACTGACATCCTGAAAACTACGATAGACAGAAGCAAAACGTACAAAAGCGACATGATCTAAAGCACTGAGTTCCTGCATCACCAATTCACCAATGTCCAGTGCTGCAATTTCTCTATCACCACTACTCATTAATTTTTTGTTAATACGGGTGAGAGCCGCCTCAATTTGATCACTGCTGACAGGGCGTTTTTCCAGTGCACGTAAAATGCCTGCGCGTAATTTAGCTTCATTAAAAGGCTCGCGTAAGCCATCACGTTTTATGACGCGCGGTAGATTAAACTCGGTGGCTTCGTAGGTGGTAAAACGTTCTTTACAAACTACGCACTCCCGGCGGCGGCGCACCTGGTCACCATCGTTTGCTAATCGAGAATTAATAACCCGTGTATCTTGGGCAGTACAGAATGGACAACGCATAAAAATATCTGATAATTGCTAAAATATAAAGAGTGTGAAAAGGAAGTAACTTCTCATTATCTACTGGCATCTGAACGATGCAAACGCCGTCATTCCTGCATGCGGTTAGCAGGAATCCATGTTCAATGTAGATTCCCGATAACAGACCTCGGGAATGACGACCTTACCCAGTCAAACTGAGCACAAGCCTTACCTACATTTCCCCGTGAATAATGAGACGTTACAGAAGGAATTACAAAAAATTTGATTTTACAATAAAATAGCAGTCAAATGTAGAAAAATCAGTCGCTCATGAATTCTAGTCTTAGCGAGTGATTCCGCGTCACAGTAAAAAATAGCTGTTTAAGTGATGCAGAAGTCAAGGTTTTTTAAAGCCTTGTAGATCAGCGATTCATTGATTTTTCTGGTTTAAAACTGAATTAATTAGCAAATTTCCTGACACTTATGCAAGAAACTGAAGGCGTTATCAAATACCAATTACATCATAAGCCCGCCATAGCCAATCCCGAGTGGAATATTGCAACTATCAATAGCTGGCGTACATTACTTTATCAATTGGAGCTTATTGGGCAGCAGGCGCATCGTTATCAGGGGTATGGCTATGGCAATATTAGCCAGCGTACTCAGGGTGAGCAATTTATTATCAGTGGTACGCAAACGGGGGGTATTGCCGAGTTATTGGCAGAAAATTACTGTCTGGTTGAGGCGGTAGAATTAAGCCAAAACACATTATATTCCACAGGTCCCTGCAAGCCCTCTTCGGAAGCCTTAAGTCATGCGAGTGTTTATGCGCTAGATAAGGGTATTCAGTGCGTTATCCATGCGCATAGCCCTGAAATATGGGCTGCCACCCAAGAACTGCAATTAGCCTGTACATCAGCTGATGTGGCTTACGGTACGCCTGATATGGCATATGCCATTGCGCAGTTGTTTAATTCCGGGCAGTTGCAGCAACAAGCTATTTTTACCCTATTAGGGCATGAAGATGGGGTTATTACGTTTGGGCAGAGTTTTCCGCAAGCGGCATTGATGATGATTAATACATTGGCAAGTGCAAGGCAGCTTTGAGCTAAAAATACTTGTTCTTTATTTGTTCTCTTGGTATTATTACCAGAAACAAAAGGAGAACATTTGTGAGAGATCTTACCCGTAAGCAACAGAATATTCTTGAGTTTCTGCTGACACATCAAAACAACTTTACATACCCGCCGACTTTAGATGAAGTGTGTTCGGCGTTAGGGTTGAGCTCACGTGGGTCATTGCATAAGCATGTCAAGGCACTCATTGAGGCCGGTTTAGTAGAGCCATCAGAGCGTAAGCAGAAAGGGGTTCGCCTAACCGAAAAAGCACGGCAGCTTGTGCCGTCAGTCGGTGAAACAGTAGGCACACCTTTTGTTGGCTATATTGCCGCCGGAAAACCCATAGAGGCTGTCACGCAAGTCAGCTATATCGCAATTCCTGAACAGATTAAAACGGATAAGTCATGTTATATCCTGCAGATTAAGGGTGACTCAATGATAGAGGAGGGGATTTTTGATGGTGACTGGGTCATTATTGAGCAAAGAAGTGTGGCACGTAACGGTGAAATTGTGGTGGCTTTGATTGATAAAGCAGAAGCAACACTGAAGTTTATAGAGCAATACCCGCATGAAACCTTGCTGATTCCAGCAAACTCAAATATGTCGGCGATGAAGTTTAAGCCAGAGCAAGTGGAAATACAGGGTGTCCTGGTGGGGCAAATGCGTAGTTATATAAAATAATCAGGGGAAGGGTGATGCAACAAAAAATTCATATGCAAGACCAGGTCAAAAATAGAATTAATATGATTATGGGAGAGCATAATTGGCTTCATCAGTTTATTGATGATTTATTGACTGTAGGCTTTATTATTACGGTATTGGCCTTAGGTGTTATTTGGTAGAAAAAAGTTTCTTTGTCGCTGTAATCTGTTATCTTTATAAGCTGTTTATTGGTGAGTAAAGATAATGCATCGTAAAGTTTTGATTGATTGGTTTTCTACAAATAAAGGCCAGGTATTACAACAACAGGAAGCTGCTTTTTTAACTCGTTCTATCACTGTTAGCTGTAAGCAGGTTATTGTGCAAATAGGTGCTTTAGGCTGGGAAAATGAGTTTATTGACGATAGCTTGTATGAGCAGTTTTATGTTCTGGATGATGAGCGCTCTCCTTGTTCTGCCAGTAAGTTACTGCGTGGAACGGCGACAGCACTGCCTTTTCAATCTGATTCGGTTGATATGCTTATACTGCCGCACTTAATTGATTTTGATCAGCAAAAACATCAAGTATTACGTGAGGTTGAACGTACCTTAAAACCAGGAGGGAAATTGATTATTCTGGGTTTTAATCCCTGGAATATGTATATTAATCTACAATATATGCGGCGTAGAGAAAAAAATACACCTTGGCATCCTAGCCTGGTGAGTCGCAGTCGATTGGCGGATTGGTTGAGTTTGTTAAACTTTGAAGTAGAGCTGGCTGCGGGGTTTGATTTTGATGATATGCGTACCAG
>DAOVWV010000313.1 GCA_030636485.1 Methyloprofundus sp. | reverse complement strand
AACCTGAAGAACAGAGTTTCTAGTTATTTTAGAAAAGGCGCGGCATCACCCAAACAACAGGTGATGGTGGCTAAAATAGCGCGTATAGAAGTGATGGTGACGCATACGGAAGCAGAGGCTTTGTTACTGGAGAGCCAGCTAATTAAACGGCATAAGCCGCGCTATAATATCTGTTTAAGAGATGATAAGTCCTACCCCTTTATTTACCTTTCAACTGAGCAAGCGTTTCCGCAAATCACCGCGCACCGTGGAGCAAAAAAGAAGCGAGGCAGTTATTATGGGCCATACCCTAGTGCAGGTGCTGTACGTGAGACTTTAAAGCAATTACAGCGAATATTTCCTATTCGCCAATGTGAGGATTCATATTTTAACAATCGTTCCCGCCCCTGTTTGCAATATCAAATTGAGCGCTGTACAGCACCTTGTGTGGGGTTAATAAGTCAGCAAAAATATGCCGAGGATGTTAATAATACTCAACTGTTTTTAGAAGGTAAGGGGAGTTTGCTGATTGATGAACTGGTTGTGAATATGGAGTGCCTGGCTAATGATTTAGAATTTGAGCAGGCTGCAACGGTCAGGGATCAGATTAGTCAATTACGCTCGATTTTAGAGAAGAACTATGTCTATGGTGAGCGGGGGGATGTCGATATTGTTGCCTGCGCAACCAAGGCAGGGATTGCCTGCGTACAAATCTTTTTTATACGCAATGGGCAGAACCTGGGTAATAAAACATTCTTTCCTAAAATAAGCGGTGAATATACCCCTGAAAATATTTTACAAGCTTTTATTCCGCAGTATTATCTGGATAAGAATACTCCGCATGAGCTTATTGTTAGCCATAAGCCAGAAGAAGTGCTTTTATTAACCGAAGTACTGACCCAGCATGCCGGTCATGCAGTCACTATATCACCTAATGTGCGCAGTGACAGAGCCAAGTGGTTGCAAATGGCAAATGTTAACGTTGCCAATGCATTGCAGACTAAATTATCTGATAAACAAGGTATTTATGCACGCTTTTTAAGTTTGCAGGAAGAGTTGGGGTGTCAGGAAGTGCCTAAACGGCTGGAGTGTTTTGATATCAGCCATACGCAAGGTGATTACACGGTTGCCTCCTGTGTTGTCTTTGATCGTGAGGGGCCGGTTAAGTCAGCTTATCGTCGTTTTAATATAGCAGGGATCACGCCTGGAGATGATTATGCGGCAATTTATCAAGCCGTTTCCAGGCGTTTTAAACGTTTGGTAAAGGGCGAACATGAGGCGCCAGACATTTTATTTATTGATGGTGGCAAGGGTCAGGTTAATGAAGCTGAAAAGGCATTAGCGGAATTACAGCTAAATAATGTTATGATAGTCGGAGTTTCTAAAGGTCCGGATAGAAAAGCAGGTATGGAAAAGATGATTTTACCTGGCCAGGAGCAGCCTCTTGATGTGACTCCCGGGGCGAGTGGCTTGCTACTTATCCAGCATATCAGGGATGAGGCGCATCGCTTTGCCATTACTGGACATAGAACCCGCAGGGGGAAGGCAAAGAAAGAATCACAATTGGAAACGATAGCAGGATTAGGGCCTAAAAGGCGACAGATTTTATTAAAGCAGTTTGGCGGTATGCAAGGAATCTCCAAGGCAGGAGTGGATGCACTTTGCAGTATAGACGGAATTAGCCGACAATTAGCACAACGAATATACGATACATTTCATTATCAAGATGATTGATAACATAACACTACCTACTTTATTGACGCTATTACGTATAGCATTAATTCCCGTGCTCGCTATTTTTTTCTATGTGCCATGGGAATATTCCAATATCGCCACGACGACTATTTTCATGCTGGCGGCTTTTACTGACTGGTTAGATGGTTATCTGGCCAGAAAAATGCAATTGGAAACCAAATTTGGTGCTTTTTTAGATCCTGTCGCAGACAAGATCATGGTTGCCTTTGTTTTAGTTTTATTAGTGCAGACAGAAGCCACTGTCTGGATGACTTTACCTGCCGCTATTATTATTGGTAGAGAGATTACGATTTCATCATTACGAGAATGGATGGCCGAAATAGGTCAGCGTGCGACCGTGAAGGTTTCACAGATAGGGAAATGGAAAACAACAGCGCAAATGCTTGCCATAAGCTGTTTGTTGTACAGTGATGAGTTTATAGGCATCTCCATGCAGTTATTTGGTTTGGTTATGTTGTATATTGCGGCAGTTTTAACTCTCTGGTCTATGATGAGTTATTTAAAGGCAGCCTATACGACGATAGCTGAATGAATTAATGGCAATAATAATTAAAAGCTTATACTTCACGTGGTGACGGTTGCGGATTTTGTTCAGTAATGCATCTATTATCGGTAAAAGCGGTTGCTAGAAAGCCGCAAGCGTGGTCGTGTGAAGTATCAATAAAATCAGGATATAAAAATAACATATGGACCAGGAAATAGATAAAGAAAAAGATAAGTTGCGTAATGATATTTTAGCTGCAGCTTTAAAGCTATTTGCAGAAAAAGGTTACTTTAATACCTCATTAACTGAAATAGCCGAAGTTGCCGGGGTCAAAAATAGTGCAGGTATTTATAAGCACTTTAAGAATAAACAGGAAATTGCCCGGGCTTTGTATGTATGGATTATTGATAGGTTAAGTGTCTCTATTGATGATATACGGCGCAGAAGTCGAAAGTCTTCCGAGCAATTACGTGAAATTGTTGATTTATGGTTCCGCTTGACTGATGAAGCGCCAGAAATTATGCGCTTTCTTTTGGTACTCAATGTCAGTGAGTTTTTACCCGATGAAAAGCCATTGATGGAAACGCCTCCCTTTGTAAAAATACTGAAAGTTTTGCAAAATGGTATTAAGTCAAATGAAATAAAGGCCATTGATGCGCAGCGAGCTTATTGTCATTTTTTCGGCATAATTGAAAATACCTTAAAGCAGGTTTTAACCGGGACTTTAAAGAAAAAAGCCGAGCATTATGAATCGGATGCCTGGTTATCTGCCTGGATGACAATCGTTAAAAACTAGTTAGCTGGGTTCATTGTCATTAAGGTAACAGGTATAGGATGTTGAGGTGCGAAGCGCATCTTTCGGGGGCTGGTGCGCTTGTTGGATGAAGCCGCTATCGCGGAGAAAAACAGCCGTCTGGTTCATCAAATCAGGCTGCTCGGCAAAAAGCAATTTTCATAGAATAAAATCCAATCACTGAATCACTCGTTAGTACCTGAGCTTCTCCATCATGAGATGGAGTGGCTGCCCGACTTAGCTGATTTTTAAAATACAAACATTTCTTGAAGAGAATCACATAATTTAACTTGAGTGTCAGCATCAATAGTACCTAGCTTCTTT
>DAOVWV010000168.1 GCA_030636485.1 Methyloprofundus sp. | reverse complement strand
GGGTATGGCATAATAGTGGGCTTTTACTTTTAACTTATACAGTATTGGGGGGATCATGAGTTTTTTTATTTCTGATGCAATGGCAGAAGCCGCACCGGCGGCACAACAACCAGGTTGGGAAGGGATGTTATTTCCACTGGGTATTTTAGTCTTTTTTTACTTTTTATTTTTAAGACCTCAGCATAAGCGTACTAAAGAACATAAAAAGATGCTGGAAGATATGCAGCCGGGGGTTGAAGTGGTCACAGGCGGCGGTATGTTAGGTAAAGTCGTTAGTCTGGATGAAAACTTCGTACAGGTTGAGGTGGCGAATAATGTGATTATTCAGGTACAGCGTCATCAAATCAGTAGTTTAATGCCTAAAGGAACTTATAAAGTTCAAATGAAAAAAAACAAATAATAAACTCTTCTAACGAAATTTATTCGCTTAGTTAATGATGTTGCTGGCACAGCTTTGGTGCCAGCCATAGTTTTATCTTGATGGACTTACCATGCAAAACCATTTCCCCTTTTGGAAAAACTTTTTGATCCTGGCCGTATTAGTGTTAGGGATAGTATATGCATTGCCGAACCTTTTTGGTGATGATCCTTCGGTACAAATTTCTTCTAATAATATTGATAATATTTCACCCGCACAGCTGGCGAATATTGAAAAGTCTTTGAGCGGTGCCACGATTAAGACGAAGGCATTGGAGTTGCAGGGTAAGAAAGTTTTACTACGCTTTGCGAATACCGATGAGCAAATGCGTGCGGCAGATTTATTGCGTAACACCTTAGGTTCGAAATACACGGTTGCTTTAAATCTGGCACCAGCAACACCTGATTGGTTGAGATCATTGGGTGCTGATCCGATGTATTTAGGGCTGGATTTACGTGGCGGTGTACACTTTCTATTGGAAGTGGATATGGTAGCGGCACTAAAGCAAGCAGAAGAACGTTACAATAATGATATTCGTTCGGCATTACGGAGTGCAAAGATTCGTTATAAGTCGGTTGCCTATGACAAAGGGGCGGTGAAAGTTGTCTTGCGTAATGATAAAGATAAGCAGGCCGCTGTTGCACTTGTTGATAATGAATTTCGCAAGATGGATCTGAAAGTGGATGACGAGCAGCCAGTGTTATTTCTGCGTATTTCTGAACAGGAAATCAAGGAAATCAAAAAATTCGCTTTAGCACAAAATATTACGACATTGCGTAATCGGGTCAATGAGCTGGGTGTATCTGAACCGGTTATTCAGCAGCAAGGTGATAATCGCATTGTTGTCCAGTTACCGGGTGTACAAGATACCGCACAGGCAAAAGAGATTCTGGGTACCACAGCAACGCTGGAGTATCGTAAAGTCGATGTGCAGCATGATGTGCAGAATGCTTTGGGTGGGCGTGTGCCTGTTGGTTCTAAGCTGTATTATGAACGTGATACAAGAGCACCAGTGTTATTGAAAAGACGGGTGATCATTACCGGTGATCAGATTGTCGATGCGTCGTCAGGTCTGGATCAGAATGGTTCGGCATCGGTGAATATTGTCCTGAATGGTATTGGTGCCAAGAAAATGGGTAAATTCACTAAAGACAATATCGGTCAGCCTATGGCCGTGGTTTTTATAGAACAGAAAACCACGACTAAAATAGTCAATGGCAAGAAAGTACGTCGCAAAGAAAAGATTGAAGAAGTGATCAGTATTGCGACCGTTCGCGATGCATTCAGCAAGCGTTTTCAAACCACGGGTTTAGACAGTACTCAGGAAGCGCGGAAATTATCCTTACTATTAAGAGCTGGAGCCTTGGCGGCACCTGTTGAAATTGTTGAAGAACGTACCGTAGGGCCTAGCCTGGGGCAGGATAATATTGATAAAGGAATGATGTCCGTCATGGTGGGTTTCGTTCTGGTGCTGATTTTTATGGCGATTTATTACAAGGTTTTTGGATTGATTGCTAATCTGGCTCTGACCTTTAATCTGGTGGTGATTGTTGCTGTGTTGTCTATGTTACAGGCGACTTTGACCTTGCCGGGTATTGCGGGGATCGTTTTAACTGTCGGGATGGCGGTTGATGCCAATGTTTTGATCTTTGAGCGTATCAAAGAAGAACTGGCGAACAGAAACTCACCTCAGACCAGTATTTTTGTCGGTTATGAGAAAGCGTTTGCAACTATTTTTGATGCCAATATTACCACGCTGTTGGTTGCGTTGGTGTTATTTGGTTTTGGTACCGGGCCGATCAAAGGCTTTGCCATTACCTTGGCGATAGGGATTTTAACCTCTATGTTTACTGCCATTTTAGGTTCTCGGATGGTTATTAACTGGATCTACGGCAACCGTCGTATTGAAAAACTGTCTATTTAATAAGGAGAAATACTATGACAAAGCATATTGATTTTTTAGGTAAGCGCCATTTTGCCACTATTTTTTCTGGTTTATTATTAATTGTCGCCATTGTTTCTTTGGCTGCGCAGGGTTTAAGGCTAGGGATTGATTTTACCGGTGGAACATTGGTGGAGGTTGGCTATGAACAACCGGTCGATTTGAGGCTGATGCGTTCGGCACTTGAGGGGGCTGGTTTTGACGATGCCACTGTACAGCATTTTGGTTCTGCCCAAGAGGTATTAATTCGTTTAAAGCCAAGAGCAGGCAAGAGTAATGCAGAGCTGAGTACTGAGGTTGCGGTTGCTGCCAATAGTGCCATGACTGAGCCGGGGGATTTGCGTCGGGTTGAATTTGTCGGGCCACAAGTGGGTGATGAATTAACTGAAGATGGCGGCCTGGCGTTATTGTATTCAATGTTTGGTATATTGTTGTATGTTGCCTGGCGCTTTGAATATAAATTTGCTTTAGGTTCCGTTGCGGCGTTGGCGCATGATGTCTTGATTACTCTGGGGATTTTCTCGGTATTGCAGCTGGAATTTGATTTAACCGTATTGGCTGCTATTTTAGCGGTGATTGGTTATTCCCTGAATGATACGATTGTTGTGTATGACCGTATCCGGGAGAATTTTCGTTTGTTACGTAAAGGCTCATCTGAAGAGGTGATGAATGTTTCCCTGAACCAGACTTTAAGCCGTACCATTATGACCTCGGTAACAACGCTATTGGTGTTAATTGCACTGGCCTTATTGGGGGGTGAGATTATCCATAACTTCGCGATTGCTTTAACTGTCGGTGTGGTGATCGGGACTTACTCTTCTATTTTTGTTGCCAGCCCATTGGTATTGGCTTTAGGCGTCAGTAAAGAAGACTTGATGGTGACTGAAGTTGAAGCGGAAGGTGCTGAGTTCGATATGCTGGGGGCAGAGCAAAAAGAGATAGACAGAATGCCGTAGGGAAAAAGTTGGCCGAAGGCGTTTGTGATGCTCCGATTTTATGGCGTGTAGAGTCTTAAAAAACGAAGGCTTATATTTATATCGGGTTTATATTATAATGCTCGGTTGCAAGTTAAAATCTACTTTATTTAATAACTGAAATAGAGCAGATATTTTTAATTATTTTTTATTTAATGTTGGAGTTTAAAAAAATGGCAGTAGAACGTACTTTTTCTATCGTAAAACCTGATGCAGTGGCAAAAAATCATATTGGTGAAATTTATGCCCGTTTTGAAAGCAATGGTTTACGTATTGTTGCAGCAAAAATGATGCAATTAAGCAAAGAAAAAGCAGAAGGCTTTTACGCTGAGCACAGCGAGCGTCCTTTCTTTAATGATTTAGTCGCTTTTATGACATCTGGTCCGGTTATGGTTCAGGTGCTGGAAGGTGAAGGCGCTGTGTTAAAAAACCGTGATTTAATGGGCGCAACTAACCCGGCTGATGCAGATGCAGGCACTATCCGTGCTGACTTTGCGACGAGCATTGATGAAAATGCAGTGCATGGTTCTGATGCAGTTGAATCAGCTGCGAGAGAAATTTCCTATTTCTTCTCTAACGAAGAGCTTTGTGAACGAATCCGTTAATAAAGAAAAAATAAATCTGCTCAATTTTGACAGAAAAGGCATGCAGGCCTTTTTTGTTGAGATTGGCGAGAAGCCTTTTCGCGCCACCCAATTGATAAAATGGATTTATCAGGAAGGTGAGTATGATTTTGATCAAATGACCAACTTAAGTAAGTCCTTACGGGCTTATTTAAAAGAACATTGCTGTATTGTAGCGCCCGATATTGTTTTTGAGCAGGTTGCCAGTGACGGTACCCGTAAATGGGTGGTGGAAATGGGCGGGGGCAATAAGGTGGAAGCCGTTTATATCCCCGAAGCGAATCGCGCAACACTCTGTGTTTCTTCACAAGTGGGTTGTGCTTTGGCGTGTACCTTTTGTTCGACAGCGCGGCAAGGATTTAATCGTAACCTGACGACGGCTGAAATTATTGGTCAATTGATCGCTGCAAATGCGCGGGTTGGTGAACAGGGGCGAGTGACCAATGTCGTGATGATGGGCATGGGCGAGCCTTTATTGAACTTTGATAATGTGGTGCCTGCAATGAACTTGATGACTGAAGACTTTGCTTTTGGTTTATCCAAACGCCGGGTGACGATTAGTACTTCGGGTGTTGTACCAGCGATGTATCGCCTGACTGAAGTGTGTGATATTAGTATGGCAGTGTCGTTACATGCGCCCACCGATGCCGTGCGGGATATTTTAGTACCGATTAATCAGAAATATCCATTGCAAGAATTAATGGCGGCGTGTAAAAAATATATTGAAGGATCACCGCGGGGGTTTATAACCTTTGAATATGTGATGCTGGAAGGCATCAATGACTCTTTGGCTGATGCGCGGGCATTAGTGAAGTTATTGAAAAACGTGCCCTCAAAAATGAATTTAATCCCCTTTAATCCGTTTCCTGATACGCGCTATCAATGCTCTTCAGCGGATGCAATTGAACGCTTTAAAGATGTTTTATATAAAGCGGGTATCGTCACAACCGTGCGTAAAACGCGTGGTGAAGATATAGATGC
>DAOVWV010000378.1 GCA_030636485.1 Methyloprofundus sp. | reverse complement strand
GGCTGCACGCCTTTCTGCTGATGTACTCAGTATGAATATTGCAACCTCTGCAACCTCTAAAGGTGAGAGCTTACTGGACACCATTCGTAACCTGGAAGCCATGCAGGTTGATATGTTTGTCGTGCGTCACTCTCTTAGCGGTGCGGCTCACTTCATCGCCCAGCACACGGAAAAACACATCAGTGTTATTAATGCCGGTGATGGACAGCATGAACACCCGACTCAGGCGATGCTGGATATGTTCACCATTCGCCGCGCCAAACAACAATTTTCTGGGCTACGGGTTGCCATCGTTGGCGATATTTTACATTCACGGGTGGCCAGGTCACAGATACATGCTTTGAACACCCTGGGTGCCGAAGAAGTGCGCGTGATTGCGCCTAAGACTTTATTACCGACACAGGTTGAAAGCCTGGGGGTCAGCGTTTTTAATGATTTGGCGACAGGTTTAAAAAATGTCGATGTTATTATTATGCTGCGCTTGCAAAAAGAGCGCATGAATAGCGCTCTATTACCCAATGAAAGTGAATATTTTAAATGTTTTGGGCTGTCGGGTGACAGACTGAAGATTGCTAACAAGGATGCGATTGTCATGCACCCGGGACCGATTAATCGAGGGGTTGAAATTTCATCCACTGTTGCCGATGGCTCACAGTCGGTTATTTTACAGCAAGTCAAAAATGGGATTGCCGTACGTATGGCTGTGATGTCTATGGCGATAAATAACAATGCAGGTGGCGAATAATGCGTATTGAGATTATCAATGGACATATTATCGACCCCCAAAACAATGTGGACGAACAAGGTACGCTGTATATTGCCGAAGGTAAAATTGTGGGTGTAGCAAGTGCCCCCCAAGGGTTTATCGCAGATACCCGGATAGATGCACAGGGGCAGATTGTATGCCCAGGCTTTATTGATTTGGCAACACACTTACGTGAACCGGGCCAAACACACAAAGCCACTATTCAATCAGAAACACGCGCTGCAGCCAGTGCCGGTTATACCAGCCTCTGCATTCCACCCGATACTTCGCCTGTCATTGATACGCCAGCCGTTGTAGAGCTTATTAAAGATAAAGCGGAGCAATGTGCTTACCAGCATATCTACCCCATTGCTGCTTTAACGCAAAAATTAGCGGGTAAAGAGTTAAGCTCTATGTTTAGCCTGAAACAGGCGGGCTGCATTGCGGTCAGTCATGCTCAAGCTGCCATTCAGGATTTATTGGTACTACGCAGGGCAATGGAATATGCTGCAAGCCACGACTTGTTACTGATGTACGTGCCTCAGGAGCAGGCATTAAGCAATGCAGGCTGTGCGCATGAAGGCGCAATGGCAAGCCGGTATGGTTTGCCGGGCATTCCCGTGGCCGCAGAAACCATTGCCTTAATGCAGTGTATTGAGCTGATGCAACAGACGGGTTGCTCGGTTCATTTTCGCGGCTTAAGTTGTGCATGTTCCGTTACCTTAATAGCAAAAGCGAAAAAATCAGGTCTACCGGTAACCGCTGATGTGGCCATGCACCACTTACACTTGGCTGATGAAGATATGCCACCCTATGATAGCCATTTTCATGTCTTACCCCCGTTACGTAGTGTGCAAGACCGGAATGCTTTAATCGCAGCCGTACAAAATGGCACCATTGATAGTATTTGTAGCGACCACCAGCCCCATGATATTGATGCAAAACTGGGGGCATTCCCTGAAACAGAAGCAGGCATTGCAAGTCTGGAGACCATTCTGCCGCTGATGTTACGTCTGGTTGAACAAGGGGATTTAGAATTAAGTCAGGGAATTGCTAAATTATCGTCAGCACCAGCCAATATTTTAGGCATCAAAGCCGGAACAATCGCTGTAGGCGATGTCGCGGATATATGTATTTTTGACCCTAAAAAACAGTGGCAGATTAACACTGAAACATGGCAGAGCCAGGGCTGTAATACGCCTTTTTGGCATGAGACTATGCTAGGTAAAGTGAGCTATACCATTCAGGCCGGAAAAATAATTTATGTTCAACAGTATTGAGGTTTAGATTTTTTCTAACTATAGTAATAGCTAAAGAGGCTGTGAAAGTATTATGCATAGGTTGGGGTGAAGCATGAACCCCAACACCCGAAGCTAGATAAGCCATTGATTGTTGGGGTTCGCAAGCTCACCCCAACCTATGCGACTGCATTCATTTAACGGTTGGATATTTTCTCTATGATTAAGCTTGTGCTTTTTCCATCAATGAAATTAACAAGTTTCAATTCTCCGGCAAATTCAGTTCCAACAACCTCTTTTCCTTCATAGTCCCCCCCTTTGACTAAAACATCAGGCTGGATCATCTTTATAAGTTCGTACGGTGTATCATCACCGAAGGGCACGACATAATCGACTGCCTCCAGAGCTGCCAGGATACATGCCCTATCCTCAGCACTATTGACAGGCCTGGTTGGGCCTTTGAGCCGGGAAACAGACGCATCAGAATTTAAACCGACAATAAGAATATCACCAAAGCTTTTTGCCACCTGTAAATATTTTATATGTCCCACATGTAAAATATCGAAACACCCATTGGTAAAAACAATTTTTTTAGCCTTTGCACGGCTGCGAGTGACAACGGTATGAATATCAGCAAAACTTTTGATGTGCATTTCAAACGTACTTTGATGCAGACTTGCTTCATACTCTTCGATCTCATCAAGCGTGACAGTCGCTGAGCCAACCTTGCCAACAACAACGCCAGCGGCAAG
>DAOVWV010000386.1 GCA_030636485.1 Methyloprofundus sp. | reverse complement strand
TTCGCTTTCGGCTCAAAACTCGCCAGACGATTCTCGTTAATCAGCATGGTTTGCATACTCAGCCATTCCTGCCAGACTTTCTGGGAAATATTATCATAGATATATTGTCCTTTGGGCCCTGGAAAAGGAGCGCTCTCCAAACCTTCTGCTTCAGTCCCTAATTTTGCACAGTTTACTAATCTAGCCATTATATTCCTCCGTTATGTCATCAAATAATTGTTTAATCGGCGCGGGAAGCGCAATATTTTCAGTCTGGTGATGTTTATACCAGAGTCCCTTTTCTGCTTCCATAACATTATTAATAAGGTTATCCATATTAATGACGATAGGCTGGAAATCTAAATGGTAATGCGAAAAGGTATGTCGCCTTGTTTTTAAGATTTTTTTGTTGATCACCGTCATGGCTTTTATCTGTAACCATGCATCAAGTTCCTCCTGGCTGGTAAATTCAGGGACGCTCCATAAGCCTCCCCAGATACCGGTAGGCGCACGTTTTTCTAAGAGAAGCTGCTTATCTTTATTGATTGCAATAAGAAAGACACTTTGTTTAACCGGTATTTGTTTTCTGGGTTTCGGGGTTGGTAATTCAGCGACCCGTTGCTGTTGCAATGCTAAACAATCTGCCTGTAGCGGGCATTCAATACACTTAGGCTTTGAGCGGGTACAGAGGGTTGCGCCTAGATCCATTATTGCCTGAGTATAATCAGCAACCCGTGTTTTCGGTGTATAAAGCTCACTAATCTCCCATAAATGCTTATTGACTGCTGTGCCGCCCGTCCAGCCCTCTACGGCTTTAAATCTAGCCAATACACGGCGCACATTGCCATCCAGAATAGGCTGGCTTTGCTGAAAGGCAATACTTAAAATGGCACCGGCTGTCGAACGCCCGATCCCTGGTAAATCAACCAGGCTTTCCAGAGAATCCGGAAAATGACCGGCCTTATCAATCATGCCCGCCGCTTTATGCAGATTTCTGGCGCGGGCATAATACCCCAGACCTGCCCACAGGCTAAGCACCTCATCTAAAGGCGCGTTTGCCAGGGACTTTACATCTGGGTATTGCTGGATAAATTTATTAAAATAAGGGATAACAGTCACAACCTGAGTCTGCTGTAACATGATCTCAGAGATCCAGACCCGGTATGCTGTTGCAGGATGTTGCCAAGGCAGGTCTTTACGGCCGGACTGGTCGAACCAGGTGAGTAGGTTTTGACTAAAGGTAAGGGGGGTCATAAGGTGAATAGTGGGGTACAGGGTATTTTGAGGCGTTTTCGCCGTGATAAGATGAACAAAAATCGCAGCTAAAGCGCCTCCTAAATGTGTAACTTCTCATTATCCACGGGTAAATGCATATCAAAGGCCGTCATTCCCGAAGTCTGTATATCGGGAATCTACGTTGAGCATAGATTCCTGCTAACAGCATGCAGGAATGACGGCTTTTGCATCGTTCAGCTGCCAGTGGGTCATAAGAAATTACCTAAAGGTTAGTTTGCTGATTTCTGCTGGATAAACATCGCATCACCATAACTAAAAAAACGGTATTTTGCCGCAATGGCATGTTGATAGACTTTTTTAATTCGCTCATAACCCGCAAAAGCAGACACCAGCATCAACAATGTCGATTCAGATAAATGAAAATTCGTCAGCATGGCATCGACCGTTTTAAACTGATAGCCAGGGGTAATAAATAAATCGGTATCACCACGGCATTCTTCTAATCGACCGCTACGCGAAGCGGATTCCAATGAGCGCATCGCTGTTGTGCCTACTGCAATCACTCGCCCACCCCTGGCCTTAGCTTTCTCCACCGCAGCCACTGTTTGCTCGGGAACGTCAAAATATTCCTTATGCATCACATGCTCATCCAGATTTTCAACCTTAACAGGCCGAAATGTTCCACTTGCCACATGCAAGGTCACAAAAGCAATGGCAACGCCTTTGGCCTGAATTTTTTGCATCATTTCCTCGTCAAAATGCAAGCCAGCCGTCGGTGCAGCAACCGCACCGCTTTGACTGGCAAACACCGTTTGATAACGAGTCTGGTCATTGGCATCGTCCGCACGTTCAATATACGGTGGCAAAGGCATATGCCCGATGCGCCCCAGAATATCCGCCAATGCCTGGTCACCGCTAAACTGTATATGAAATAAATCATCCATACGGCCTAATACCTGACACTGAAAACCCGCATCCAGATCAATCAGCGCACCTGCTTTAGGGGATTTGCTAGAGCGCATGTGCGCCAAGACTTCGCGTTCATTTAACACGCGCTCAATTAAAATCTCGACTTTCCCACCGCTCTGTTTATGCCCAAACAGTCTAGCCGGAATCACTTTGGTATTATTCAGTACTAACAAATCATCTTTATGTAGCAAATCAAGAAAATCACTGAATTGTTTATCATAGATAGCATCACTGCTTTTATCTAAACATAATAAACGACTCGCACTACGCTCGGCCAAAGGTTGCTGAGCAATCAACTCATCAGGAAGTTCATAATAAAAATCACTTTTTTGCATAGTTGCCATATTCACCGCTTATTCGACACTGATATTAAAAGCCCTATTTTATAGAATTTTCTAGCAATATAAAAAAATATTACTTATAATATGAAGTTCTTCAATGCCGGGGTGGTGAAACTGGTAGACACGCCGGATTCAAAATCCGGTTTCTTCGGAAGTGCCGGTTCGAT
>DAOVWV010000360.1 GCA_030636485.1 Methyloprofundus sp. | reverse complement strand
CATTTGCGTTGCCCCTAGATAGAGAGCGGTTTTAGACACATCACGGATGGACTCCGAAATCTGCTCTTGCGTCACCCGGATCTCCTCATAACCCTTGTTGTTGATATAGGCCAGCAGGGGAAAAGTGTCGGCATGTTGATGAAAATAGCGTTCGATACTGACGGGGTTGTTGTTCAAGCGATACTGCTTTACGGCCTCGTTCTCGGTGATATGTTGTAGCTGTCCACCCATATCCTCAAACAACACCTTGATGTGATAGCTGATTATGTGAAGGGGAGTGCTGACCTGATGTGGCTGCTCCTCCTCAAGGTGTCTATTGATGACATTGTAGCCGATCGCCCCCATCATGCCCGTCACCACCATTACTATCACTAGCTGCAGCAGTGTCAGCCGGGTGGTGATGGAGTGTATCCAATGGGGTCTGCGAGGCTGTCTGTTCACTATTTCATTGCCCGCCCGAGGCTCTACCACTGAGGGGAATCAGACTGGCCCGGCGGATCACATCAAAGCCTTTATCGCTGTACACAAAATTCAAAAAGCGCCCCGCATCTCCCTCCGGCACCCCCTTGGTCACCAGGTAGAATGGCGTCACATAGGGATAGCTGCCAGAACGTATGCCTGCCGTATTGGGCTGCACTCCATCGATAGCCAGTACCTTCAGGCCATAAGCCCGAGCCACCGGCAATGGTAGATAACCGATAGTATAAGGATGCTCGGCAACCGCCGCCGCGGCCTCCGGAGTACTGTAAAAAATCTTGCCCTGGTTGCGTTTCTCGTTAAAGCTAGGCAGCAGTCGCTCCATGACGTTGCGGGCCGAATCACCGGGTTCACGTTCCACCAGGTAAATACGGTGATCGGGACCACCCAGTTCCTGCCAGTTCCGGTAGCGCCCCAGGTAGACGCCAACAAGTTGCTCAACGCTGAGGCTGTCGAATCCTTTTACCGAGGGGTGCAATGCAAATACTACCGGGGCGCGGGTAAAAAGATGCTGCTTCAGACCCTTAGCCGCCTCCACTGGCTTCAGGGAACGAGCCGTCCTGGCCATCGTGACCTTGCCTGCTATAAGCGCACGAATTCCGCCCTTGGAGCCGATGCTATTGGGGATTTCAACTCGAAGTTGTGTCTGTTGCTGGTTAAAGGCACTAGCAAGATCATGCAGCAATTCCTGACTATCGCCAGTGCCCGCTACTATCAGGGTATGAGCTTCCTCAGCCACAGTGGAGGCTGAAAAAGACAGAGCAAGGAGAAAATATATAACAAAGAACAATCTATTCATGAGCTTGTTCCGTATCATTTTCACTAACAGTATGTTTTGCTGGGCAAGCAGTGGTTACTCGGTAAATCGTTATATGAGGTGTTGTGATACAGAACACTATCGGCTGGTAAGTCATAACTATTCTGGACATGAAGTCTCTTCCCTAAATGTTACCGGTTATCATCCAGAATTCGGCTTAGCTATCCTGAATTTATAACCCTTTAATTACTACTAACTAAGTAAAATACTAGTCTATGTTTTAGGATTTCGCGAATAGTCATATCAAAAAATATTAAATATATAAAAGAAACTCACGGTGTAACAAGCGTGTTTTTACTCGGTCACCGCATAGTAGCTGAATGGCCTCAGCTTATATTGCATAAGCTGAGCAAAATAAGCGTGTACTTTTCCTGATTACATTCTTGCGGAAAGCAACAATATTCTGGACATTGATCAAAAGCAGACAGAATAATAAATGTATTCTGTACTGAAAATATCTTCTAAAATAGCAGGTGCTGTAATTTAAAATTTTTTAAACTTAAACTTCCAGACCACTTAAATAAACAAGCACTAACTGTTTTCAATATGAATATAAACCTTACAACAATTAAAAATATTATAAAAAATGCGGCAATTGAAGAATTATTGACCCGCTTTACTCAAGTTAGCGCTCAACTCAAAGCGGATGGCAGCGTTGTAACCGAGGCCGATCTCGCTATGCAAAACAGGCTGGAAGCTGAGCTATTAAAAGAATACCCAGATTTTGTTTTATTATCAGAAGAGATGACCAGCGAGCAACAACAAAACGCTCTTAACTCAGAATCACCTGTCTGGTGTCTTGACCCACTGGATGGCACCAGCAACTACGCCTCCGGCATTCCTTATTTTGCAGTTTCTTTATCATTAATTCATTTAGGAAGAGTCATAATGGGACTGGTTTATGATCCTGTTCGAGATGAATTTTTTACTGCAACAGAAAATGAGCCAGCATTACTCAATAATAAAGCATTAAAAACCAGTCAAGAAATCACTGATTTAAATAAGGCGATAGCCATTATAGATTTCAAAAGACTTGAAAGTGACTTATCTATTCGACTGGTTCAAGAACAACCCTTTGCCTCACAAAGAAACTTTGGAGCCTCAGCTCTTGACTGGTGCTGGCTGGCTGCTAACCGAGGCCATGTTTATTTGCATGGAAAACAAAATATATGGGATTACTCCGCAGGATACTTTATTTTTCAAAAAGCAGGCGGACATGCCTGCACACTAAATGACGATGAAATTTTTGTGAATAAACTGGAAGGGCGCTCTGTAGTTGCTGCGGTAAATCCATCACTACAGCGCAACTGGAGAAACTGGATCAAACAGTCGACAAATTAATCAGCAGCTATTCAGGGTCAGAGAGCAATTGTTTCTAATATTAGAGAAATCTGTGCTCGACCCCACTTAACTTAATTTTAATTCCTCTATCACCTTTAATTTTCTTACACTGAAGCCGGTGCTAAGATACTGCTTAAGCTATTCACTTTCATCGCATAAAATTTTTATGAAAAAACAAATCAAACAAGAGTATATCGCTCCCTGGGAAAAAGCTTT
>DAOVWV010000045.1 GCA_030636485.1 Methyloprofundus sp. | reverse complement strand
GATAAGCCGTTTTCAGGATTATCATTTGCTCTGGCAGAAAAAAGGCTTTATGGCAATGATGTTACGTTTTTTAAGTCAGGAAAACATCCGCGTACATATTACCCGCACCCCGCAGGCAGGAAGACAAATCACCAACCTACATCATCTACTGGAACTGGTTCAGCAAGCCAGTCTGGATGAGCATTTAGGCGCACATAAAACCATAGACTGGCTACGTGCGGCGATGACAGCCGATAACATCAATGATGAACAGCAATTACGCCTGGAAAGCGATGCTGATGCGGTTAAGATTGTCACCATGCACCGCTCCAAAGGTCTGGAATACCCCATCGTTTTCTGCCCTTATCTATGGGCGCGTAGTGATCGGCTGGAGAACGAAAAACTGACGATTAGCTGCCATGCGCAAAATGAAATGCGGGTGGATTTAGGCTCGGAAGATTTTGAAAAACATCGTGAGATTGCGCTACAGGAAGAGCTGGCCGAAGATTTGCGTATCCTCTATGTGGCACTGACACGCGCTAAATACCGTTGCTATATGACCTGGTTAGACAACCGTTCAGCAAAAAAACCTAACCAGTCAGCACTCGCCTATCTTTTGTATGATTTGGCAAATATTCCCTTTGATATACAGCAGGAAAAACTACAGCAATTAGCGACAGATGACCCTGCAAGTTTTAGCTATCAGTTACTGAATACAGAGACTGTTCTGCAAGGAAGCTATCAGGCAAATGAGCAGCATAGCCATTTAACAGTGCCAGCACAGCAACGGCATTTATACAGTCGCTGGCAGATGAGCAGCTACACCGCCTTATCCTATTTAAGCCTGCATGAAGCCACGGAACTCCCCTTGGATAAAGCGGAAGAAACCAATGACACCACTCCGCAGGCCGAGCAAGTTCCATTGGCATTGGCCAAAGGGGCACATACCGGTAATGTTATTCATGATTTACTGGAAAATATCAGTTTTACTGCACTGGCGGCAAGGGCAGAGATTGATCAGCAGCGTGAAGCCAGTTGCCAGCGTTATGGTTTAAAGGTCGATAGCCCTGATATTATTAATGAGTTGCTTTATCAAACAGTCACAACACCTTTGAGCCATGATGATAGTGATTTTTGCCTGGCCAAACTTGGGGAACGTACCTGCTTAAAGGAAATGCCCTTTTACTTAAGTCTGGCTGATTTTTCGACTGTAGAAATCAATTTTATCCTGCAAGATTGCCCCGCCTTTCAACCCTTGTCCGATAAACAAATGCAAGGCTATTTAACCGGGTTTATTGATCTGATTTTTGCGTATAAAGGCCGTTATTATGTACTGGATTATAAAAGCAATGCGCTGCCAGATTATCAACCAGAGACGTTGACTCAGGCAATGCGAGAGCATAATTATGGTTTGCAATACTGGCTATATAGCCTGGTGTTACACCAATATTTGCAAGCACGCCTGCCGGATTATCAATTTAGCGAACATTTTGGCGGAGTACGCTATTTATTTGTTAGAGGAATGCAATCTGATCAGCCGATGAGCGGAGTCTATACCGATATGCCTGATGAGCAGCGGATTGATGAGCTGGCAGGCTTGTTTGCTGGTAGTTGATCAAATAAACACTGTTGGAATATCAGCCGGTAGAAAACCGCAACGCTGGTCGTGTGAAGTCTATTATTGAACTCTCGTTCCTGCCCCTCACTTTCCAGATTTATTGATGGCTTTCAATATAGGCTAAATGCATCGGATTTACTTGTTATTTTCTGGATAGCGTTCATACTTAATCAAATGCTGAGGTGTGCATAAAGTCGAAGGCGTTATACACCCAATATGAGTCGCTCAGTCAATATATTTTCAAAATGATAAAGTTCATGTGAATATTCGTTTAATTTCAACCATAAGGCATTGATAGCTGGAATATAAAGAAATGTACAGCTTAGAATTATATTTATTGAACCTTGTTTTTGAACCCGTAAAACATTTATGAAAATAGATTTTACACACGTAAAAATGGATGAATTATTTACCATGGTCAGTTTTCTTCAGCAGGGACGTTAAAGATGGAATTTATTAGTTCATCAACACAATTACTGAATGCATATTCGAAAGATTTTGATTCATCCTTAATTGCTTTATCCATTATTATCGCCATCACCTCTTCTTTTACTGCCTTCGGTGTGGCTGAACGAATTAATAAAGCCGATAAACAAATCATTCAAAGTATCTGGGTTGTTTTTGGTGCCATTTCTATGGGGCTTGGTATCTGGGCAATGCATTTTATCGGCTCTTTAGCACTCAGGCTACCTATTCCGGTTTCTTATAATTTGCATATGATTTTGCTATCTATGCTACCTGCGATATTGGTTAGCAGTACTGTATTATGGTTAATGATACAGTCTTTTTCCAACCAATTACGCCTGCTTCTGTGCGGTATTTTTTTAGGTCTGGGAATTTGCAACATGCACATCATTGGCATGATGTCGTGGCAATTTGATGCTCAGGTTTATTATGTTCCAAACCTACTGGTGGTAGCTATCATTATCGCCATTTTGTTTGCTACCGTCGCTTTAAGCATTCAGTTCGAAGCATTTGAGAAATCCTGCGACCAGATAGTTGGTTTTAAACAAATCAAAAGTGCCATTGTAATGGGCTTCGCGGTATCCGGTATGTATTACACGGTGATGCATGCAACCGTTTTTTTACCTGGACATGAAACCGGAATATATGCTGAAACAATCGACTCAAGCATTTTGGCCTATATGATCAGTGGTGTCATTTTATTGATTTTGCTGTTGGCCATTGTTACGCCATTGGCATTACGCTATCGACAAATGAGTTTTGACTTATTTCAGCAGGAACAAAACCTGAGAATAGCCGCGACTGCATTTCAGGCACATGATGCGATTATGATTACCGATGAACACACTCGCATTATCAAAATCAATGATGCCTTTACCGAGATGACAGGTTATCAGGAAAATGAAGTATTAGGCAATACACCAAAAATTCTGCAATCCGGAAAGCATGACGCTCGTTTTTATGCAGGACTGTGGCAGCAACTGCTATCAGAAGAGAGTTGGTGTGGAGAAATCTGGAATCGGCGCAAGAATAGTGAAATTTTCCCGTGTTGGCAAACTATTTCAACGGTAAAAAACCGGGAAGAGAAAATTACTCATTATGTTTCTTCTTTTTCCGATATTAGTAAATTTAAAGCAAATGAAAAAGAAATTGAGCGCCTGGCTTTTTATGATCCGTTAACTGAATTACCGAATAGGCGTTTATTAAAAGATCATCTTGAGCATGAATTCAATACCGCAAATCGCTACCAACGGCATGGTGTTTTATTATTTATGGATCTGGATCGCTTTAAGCATATTAATGATTCACTTGGGCATTCTGTGGGTGATGAGATTTTAATTATGACAGCCAAAAGGCTGCTCAGCATCTTAAGGAAAAGTGATATTGCCGTGCGTTTAGGAGGGGATGAATATATCATTTTAATTCCCACCCAAAGCAAATCAATAACAGACATTATTACGCAAGCACAATCGGTTGCCGAAAGAGTGATACATTCCATTAACCAGCCTTACCAGATTGGCTCCCATAATCTCTTTATCTCAACAAGTATTGGAATTACACTTTTTTCAGGTAATGAAGAGAGCTCGGAAACTATTTTAAAACAAGCAGATACAGCCATGTATCAAGCCAAAGAAGCAGGGCGTAATACCTTTAGATTTTATCATAAGAGTATGCAGGAAGAAGCCGATAGCCGGCTTATTTTAGAAAAGTACCTGCGCACTGCATGTATTAACAATGAATTTACCCTGCATTATCAATTGCAGTTCTCAAAAGCAAAAGAAATAGTCGGTGCTGAAGCCCTGATCAGGTGGAATCATCCTGAATTAGGCCTGACTGTACCCGCCCATTTTATCCCGGTTGCGGAAGAGACTGGAATCATAGTGGAAATAGGCGAATGGGTTCTACAAGAAGTTTGCGCACAAATGAAGGCACTGGATGAATTGGGCGTTGTCATTCCGCATATGGCAGTGAATATCAGCTTACGCCAATTTCATCAAAAAAACTTCACCACCATGCTTAAGGCAACGATCGAGAAAGCCAATATACCCGCAAATCGCATACTACTGGAAATTACCGAAAGCGTTTTCCTGAAAAATTTCGAAGAAACTGCCGCTATTATGAATGAGTTAAAAACCTATGGATTCAGGTTTTCCATTGATGATTTTGGTACCGGTTATGCCTCATTGAGTTTTTTAAAGCGTCTGCCCTTTGACCAGTTAAAAATAGACCAATCGTTTGTTCATGATTTAATGAATGACCCAGACAATACTGCGAGTGCCATCGTTCAGGCCATTATTGCCATGGCAAATAGCATGGGCCTGAACCTGATTGCCGAAGGGGTAGAAACCGACCAGCAACTACAGGTTTTATCCAACTTCGGCTGCCACTATTTTCAAGGCTATTACTTTGTGAAACCATTGGCAGCTGATGAATTCAATCATTATTGCCAACAATACCTACTAGAACATTGATAATGCGAGGTTATAAGCCTTCTGGTAGCCCACGCAAGCTAAAGGGGGATTATTGTCGATAAGACTACGCCTGTCTTTCCGCACTTTACAAACAACTGTTGGGTTCATAGCTGATTCTCTAACGTTAAATAGTGCATATATTGCTAAAAAACAGCCATTTAATGCCCGCACAGAGGGCGGTAATAAATTTATCTAAAGTGTATTTTCAACTTTTTTCTAAGTATCAGAAGGTTTTGTTATTGGCCTAAAATTGTCACTTTTAATTACCTATTGGGAGAGATAGGGTCGAGTAAAAACAAAATAGTGTTGCGTCAAAACAAATGCCATGATATAAAATGTCTGTGCTTTTGATTAGTACAATACAAAAATAAAAACTAAATCCTGAGGAGGATGACATGAAAAAAGTATTATCTCTATTAGCTATTTCTTTAATGTTAATCGGCGGAACTGGTTGCATGGATAACCCTGATGGCAGCAAGCAAAAAGTTTCTAGCTCAATTTCTTTGTAAGAAATTTTTAAAGAAAAGCTCAAGTTAATCTTGGGCTTTTTTTATACCAACAACTTTTCAAGTTTAAGCTAATTTATTTCCTGATTATTAGCCCCTACGCTCCACATTGCAAGCATTAATATACGCCTCCCCTTCCGATGCCTCCTAGGCAGCGAACCAAAATCAATGACTCAGCATGCCCCCATGTTCATGCGCTAGTTCACTTTCTACATCCTCCAGATGTACATCATGTGCAATACCATGCAATGAAACAATCAGACATATTCCGGCAAAAATAAGTGCAATTTGTTTAAGTGATGTTTTTATATCTGTTTTTTTATGCAAAGTAGGAATCAAATCTGCTACGGCAATATAAATAAAACTAGACGATGCCATCGCTAAAAAATACGGCAGACTTTCGTGTAAGTCCCCTAGGCTGTAATAGGCTAAAATGCCACCAACAACCGTCGTTAAACTCGCCAGCACGTTATACAATAAGGCTTTTGCCTTAGAGTAGCCACTGTGCAGTAAAATTGCAAAATCACCGACTTCCTGAGGTATCTCATGTGCCGCTACCGCGAGGCTGGTCACTATCCCTAGTTTTACATCGGTTAAAAAGGCCGCGCCAATCAGTACGCCATCAACAAAGTTATGAATGCTGTCGCCAATAATGATCATTGCTCCCGCTGATTTATGCGAACCATGGGAATGCGCATGTCCATGGCTATGTTCTTCTATATCACCATGCACTTCACAGCTTCCTGAATGACAATGTCGCCAGATTAAGAGCTTTTCTAAAATAAAAAACAATAATAACCCCAGCATAATGACACCGGATAAATTTTGTATTTTTTCGGCTCCCACCTCTTCAAAGGCATGTGGAATCAAACCCCAGAAGGCGACAGCCAATAAAGCACCGGTCGCAAAACTGACACCATGCGGTAGAACTTTAGCTTGATTTTCATCAGATAATAATAAAAAAACTGAGGCCGCTAAAACGCTTAATACACCACCGAGGGCAGTAAAGATAATAATTAAAAATAGTAAATTCATTGAAAGTATTTATAAGCGAACTTTAATCCGCAAGTAAGGTAAATGGTATAGATAAGTCAGGCTTCAGTCTCGCATGACTTGATGTGGGAATTAAAGCCTAGGGTGTTAATCTTGTAGGGTGCATCTATGCACCGCTAGCTAATGCTGGGGTGTCATCAATGAGCATAATCTGAATTTTGGTGATAATTGAGCGATGAAGTTATGCCCTATGTCCTCCAGATTAATGTGGCCATTCGTCCAGTCTGGCCATCACGTCGATAGGAGAAAAAATGCTCCTTATCCGTAACAGTGCAAAAATGACCGCCATAAATTTGGTTTACACCCGCATTATTAAGTAATATCCGTGCAATCAGGTAAATATCTGCTAAATATTTACCATCTCGCTGTATTTTAAAGGCACTGGTGAATTGTCCAGATTTATTAATAAAAGCACTGCGCACATCATCGCCCACCTCAAAACATTGTGCACCAATGGCCGGGCCTAGCCATGCCATTATTTCGCTAGCAGGCATTTTAGCCAGCGTATTTTCAATAATGCCATTTAATAGCCCCCGCCAACCGCCATGTATTGCAGCAATCATGCTTCCCTGGCGATCACAAAGCAATACAGGTAAACAGTCCGCCGTTAATACACAACAAACGGTATTTTTTTTATCACTATAACTTGCATCAGCCTCAGGGCAGCCAATCACTTGATCAGCACAAACAACATGCACACTATGTGTCTGGCGTAACCAGAGCGGTTCTGCTGGTAAGTGCAACATACGCTTAATGCGCTGCCTGTTGGCCAATACATGCTGTAAATTATCCTGTACATGGTCAGCAGGATTTAAGCCACTAAACCCGCCTAGACTGACACCGCCCGCCCTTAATGTCGTATAGCCATGAATGTTGGCGGGCGCAGGCCAGTTAGCTGTGATCCAGTGTGTCATTTTCTCTTAAGGCAGCCAATAATTCTTGCATATCCTCTGGCATGGGCAATTCCCATTCGCAATACTCGCCGGTACGCGGATGTATCAAGCCTAGTTTTTCAGCATGTAAGGCCTGGCGTTTAAAGCTGCGCAATACCTTTTCTAATTCTGTACCGCAATCTCTAGGCATTTGAAAACGGCCACTATACATAGGATCACCCACAAGTGGCATACGCAAATGTGCCATATGCACTCGAATTTGGTGCGTACGACCCGTTTCCAGTTTAACCTGAATTAAAGTGTTGCGTAAGAAACGCTCCAGCACCCGGTAATGAGTTACAGCGGGCTTGCCACTGTCTCTTACTGCAAATTTTTTACGGTCTGTCGGGTGTCGCCCAATAGGTTTATCCAGCGTTCCTCCACCGGTCATGCGCCCTATGGTGACCGCCAGGTATTCACGGTGAATTTCTCTGGCTTGTAACTGCCCCACTAAACTCAGGTGCGCAGCCAGCGTTTTGGCAACCATCAATAATCCACTGGTATCCTTATCAATACGATGTACGATGCCTGAACGTGGAATAGTCACTGCATCGGGAAGATGAAACAATAAGGCATTTTGTAAAGTCCCGGTCCAGTTTCCCGCCCCTGGATGAACCACCAACCCCGCTGGCTTATTGACGATTAATATATCGTCATCTTCATAAACGATATCCAGTGGAATATCTTCTGCCAGATATTCGGTGACTTCCTCTTCTTCGGCATCGAGCCTAATGGCTTCACTGCCCTCAAGCCGGTCTTTGGCTTTAAGCTGCTCGCCATTCACTGTGACACGGTTTGCTTTAATCCAAGTTTGCAGTTTATTCCTGGAATAGCCAGGAAAAATTTCCACCAAGACCTGGTCTAAGCGCATTCCTGCTAATTCTATCGGTACTTCGGCTGTTAATATCGCCATATAAGATTTCTGTCCTGAACTTTAATTTGGTAACCAAGGTATCTTTAGTTACAACAAATTCTTTTACAATAAAGCCTTATTATCTCAATAAAGCATAATTAATCAATCTTACACTGTGTTGTTACATTAATAAAAATTCTTGTCAGGTCATAATGGAATGCACTTTGCTTTTTCATTCACCTCCGCGTAGGCTGGATAAAGCGTAGCTTGGATGAGCTTTGCGAAATCCGACAAGGTATCGCACGGTGGTTTGATTATCGGCGATGCTATCTGAAATGATATTGTACGGTTGGTTTGGTATAGGTGGCATGATGACGGAATGCGCTACCGCTTTTCCATCCTACGCTGTAAGCAAGATATTAAACACAATGTGGTGCTCTGGTGAATATTTTTTATTGTATAAGCTCTTTATTCACTAAAGATGTATTTATCTACAACAAATTCTTTTACAATAAAGCATCATCTTATAATCCTACAACGTGTTGTTGCATTTATGCCATCATTTTTATATAAAATAGCATTTATTCTTTGCCTTTCTTTTTTTCTACAAGCGTGTAACTCTTTTTCTAGTGAAAAAAAAGAG